>QIAP01000251.1 GCA_003225075.1 Acidobacteriota bacterium
GACATAAGGAGGACAAAAAACCGTCGCTTCTCGAGGCCCGTACAAAGGGCGAGTGGAGCAAGTGCTTATTCCTACTCTCCTTGATTTGGCGCATCATTCGATGAAAGCACCGGTCACCTAACCGTGCGCCCGATTGCAAATTCCGAAAATAGAAAAAGCCCCGGATGGGGGGTAGCAAGAGCCGGATGAAAAAACGGTTCCAATCGCCGTCCAGCAAACTAGCCATGAATATCTCTCCGGGGGTTGAGAGTGGCGAAGAGCGCACCTGAACGTTAATGGTGTTTAGAGGCACGAAGCAACGCACTAAAGTCTCGTGATGAGGGTCCAGAGGAACAACGCCAAAAGGTGGGTGGCGTACAAAAACATCCTATGGATAGGATAGTTTAATGGGACGGCCTGCGAAGCCAGCAACAACCAGAGCCTTCCTAGACGCGATTATTGCTTCGCCAATTGCTCAGCCATCCGTGGAAAAATGAAGACTGACGATTGAGTAGATCTTCAAGTGTTGATAAGAGGGTTGCCGGAGATTGTCCTTTCGTCAAGGAAGCATCAACACATCTCAGTTTAGTCTTCGACAGCCCCTGACAGCCGGACAGCAGCATGATGGGAACCTGCGACTTCATGCCCTTCATTCGAACCGCGACTTGATCCCCATTCATTCCCGGCATTCTGTAGTCAAGAATAACCGCGTCCACAGAGTTCGAATGGAACATTTCGAGACCGTCGCCTCCATTGGTGGCTGCCAAGACTTTGTAACCGGTGCCTTCGAGCAATTCTTTGTAGCCGATGAGCTGATTCCATTCATCGTCGATGCATAAAATAGTTAGTTTTTGTCGCAACATGAGTCTCCGTCTCCAGACGATGAACGCAAAGCCATGGTAGTAATCATCACTGCCACAGAGCAACGCACCAAAGTGAGGTGAACGGTAGTATGTATGGGTGTTTTTGCCTTCAAACAGGACTGGGTTGAATCGCAATGAGAACGACTACTGGTAGAAGTGGTTCCGACGTGCGGCACTGCGGAGACATCCCGCGACTTTAACAGTATCTAAGGCTGGACCTGAAGGGTCCGATGGCGGGGGGAGCGCTGGCGGCACCATGACCAGATTTCCCGCATCGACGATTTGAACTTGGGCGGCGGTGCCAACGTGTTGACCAGATCTATGGACTTATTTGGTTCCCTTGTCCGGTCCACGTTTCTCCGGCGGTTGAGAAGCCAGAAGTAGTCTTCTTTCAGCGGATGGGCCCGCCCTGGTATCGAGCACGCATCGAACAACCCAGTTCGACGCACTTCAAAGGTCGAACACCAGGTTGTGTCCCCACTAACTCCCAGGCTGGTTTTTGATTAACCGTTCGGTTAGCGGATTGGCTCTCTGAACTGAAGTTCTGTTTGTGTCTCCCGTGTGGGATGCGTCTCGCAACTACTGCCTAAATCACCAACTTGTGGTCAGAATGCAGGCACGACCTGGTGACACTGGTTGTTCTGGCAGGACGTTTGCAATTACCCCAAGCGGCAACGGTTTTCAAAACCATTGCGAAGTGTGGCGAGGGCAGTACAAGGCAACTGAAGCAGTAGGGCATTCGCGACAAGCGATCCGATCCTGCGTGGCTTCTACCGTTCTCAACACACCAAGGAGGATGTATGAAACGGAAAATGCTTACTCTCGTCGGCACACTGAGCCTATTTGTGGCGGCTGCATCTGCTCATGCCCAGACCATAAAGGTTAAGGGGACTATCCCTTTCGACTTCATCGTCAACCGAGCGACACTCCCAGCCGGGCAATATATGATCGAGTCTCTCGGAAGCGTCGATGGAAGGACGCTGTTGATCCGGAGTTCGGACATGAAACCGAAGGCTTCGGTCAATGCGTTCAGTCTCCAATCTCTCAATACGTGCGAGCGAACGAAGCTGGTCTTTCATCGCTACGGAGACCGGTATTTCCTGGCAGAGATCTGGGTCGCGGGAAAGAGTTCGGGTCATGAAGTACCGAAGAGTCCCCGCGAAGTTGAAGTGGCGAAGGACTTCACGATGCAGGAAGTGTTATTGATGGCCGCATTACACTAGTCAGCCCGCGGCAAGCTAACCTCCCGGGCTAAACGCCGGAGGGTGCCCAACCAGAGTGTTCGGTATCCTCCGGTTGCTTCGAACGGAAAATCATTACTCATCCGGGTGTTACTACCGCTCCAACGCCGAAACTCTGAAAAAGCCGAAACGCTCTCTTTTCAGCAGACCCTTCGGGGATGTGCTATTTGCACTGTGCCAAAACTTTTGCTACGGGGTTTTTGCACGAACGGCAAAACTCGCAATACGACAATCGCGGCCTGTTTCCGAGGAGGCGACTAAGTCGCCCATCCAACACCGCTGCTTTTTCTTTCCAGTACATCTACTGCTCGCCGACGCTACAATGCGCGCCTTCCGAGTCCACAAATTGCGCTAGTAAGCCTCCGAAATCTTGTTTTGTCGGCGGCATACTGAACTGCACGCCCTTCGCCTTCATTTCCTGGTGAAATTTATCAAGGTCGGGAACGTTGAACCCCAGCTCAATAGCTCCGGCGAGATTCTTCTGGGACGCTGGATGTAACGCAAGGATTGTTTCGCCGGTTACAAATTCGCTCCAGCCAGGAGACTGGAACTTTAGGGGTAAGCCCAGCACGTCCCGATAAAATTTCACTGTACGGTCCATATCGGCAACGAACTTAATCACGTACTTTAGCTTCATGGCTCAGGCCCTCCCGGGCACCGCGAGAATAACGTAAGGGCCGCGAGGGGTTCAAGAAGGGTTGCTTTACGCACACAGTGTGAACAAGTCTGTAGGCCTGAGCCTTGGATCGAGCGGAGTCACAATTTTTGACTAAAAGAAAAAGCCCCCGCCGAGGGCTTTTGTGGTGGATGGATCAAATGACACGACGATCCATTTCGCCTTCTTGCTCGTGCCGAATTCGTCGCCAAGATCCCCGGTCAGCCAGTACTTTGCGCCCGTTAGATTCGTTTTGCCCGAGTGCCCTTCGCGCACCTTTA
>QIAP01000207.1 GCA_003225075.1 Acidobacteriota bacterium
GCAACGTAGATAACCAGTACTTGGTCGGTTCGGCTTCTTGCTTCGGCCACTCCATCAGCAGCCACTCCTCGGGGCGAGGCTCGCTGCTCCAGTAATCGCGATGGGCTGCACGCACGCGCACAGCCGCAAAACGGGAGCGCAGGGGCTTACGAGTTCCTTCCCGCCAGCGCACCGTCTTCCAAGCGGAGGCAGGCAAGCTGATCGCTAACTCGCGTACCGCAACCGGAGCATGCTTGCCATGGCGGCGTAACAGCTTGGTGGGACGTCCGATTCCTTTCCACTTCCGTTTGGGTAGCGGTGCCTGGCCTGGTTTCCACACACTCACCGACGACTGGATACCCACTACGTACAGCAAACCTAATTCGGTGATGCCATCGCGGAATCCGGTGTCGTTGCCATAGGCCGCGTCAGCCAGTACCGGAGCGGTGGGGATCTCTCGGTCCAGGGCGGTGCGAATTTGTTGCAAAGCAATTTCCGGCTTGGTTTGAAAACTGATTTCCGGCGGTATGCCCGTGGCCTTTCTCCGCTTCTTATCTTGCGTCCATACTTCCGGTAAGTAGAGACCCCAGGCGATCGGCAAACTCACCTCCGCCGTGCTGATCGACAAACTCACCGCCACCCGGCAGTTCTCTTGCTTGCCCACTTGTCCACAGTACTGTCGCGTGACTCCTACCGAATGCGTCCCCTTCTTCACCAATCCCGTGTCATCGACGATCCAGACTTCGACCGGTCCTGGCTTCTGCATGGCGGGCAGCGCATACCGACGCACCGCTTCCAGAATGTCTTCATCCCTCCAGGGCGCATGGGCCACGACATGGTGCAACGACTGATGGGTTTGGCGCACCTTGTCGGGGCAGAGACGAGCCGCCATCGGTTCCACGCTTTTGCGTTCCCCGGGAAGCAGCAAACCGGTGCAATAGGACTTCAGAGGGACCACGCGATCCAGGTGCCCCGCGGCTTGCGCCAGGCGATTCAGATAGGCCGCGAAGCGTTTTTGCTGGGCGCCTGGCGCAACAGAATGGGCGCTCATGACCAGCAACTTAACATTAAAGGATGCAGTCCGGGGTGGTTTCTCAGCCTAAGGTATCCAGTTTATAACACAGTAGTACTAATGAGCAAATCGGGCGCCCGCGTGGGCGCAGACATTCCCGTCTTGCCCGCCTCCGTACTGTCGCCCTCGTGCTGCTGCTACAATTTCGGCGATGAGACATCGCCTGATCTTTCTTCCGCTCTTATGGGCAGCCGTCAGCCTAACCGCGCAAACCACTTCCACCCAAGACGTCGAAATCACCGCCGAACCTCACCACCATCTCGCCTTGGAAAACGAATTCGTGCGCGTTTTCAAAGTGGATGTCCCCCCGCACGCCGACACCCTCATGCACTGGCATCGCCACGACTACGTTTTCGTCACCTTGGGCGCGTCCGAAGTCTCCAACGATGTCCAGGGCAAGCCCCCAGTCACGCTCAAGCTGCAGGACGGCGAGACCCGTTTTATCTCCGGCAACTTCGCCCACATCGCGAGAAGTCTTTCCGACCAACCGTTCCGCAACGTCACTATCGAACTCCTCCAGGATGAAAGAAACAAGTCACGCTCTGAGAGCAAGAACGATCGTGGTGTAACCATTCTCCAAGGTGGAACCAGGGATGTTCTGTTTGTAAAAGACGGGGTCAAGACGACAGACGTGCAACTGAGCCCTGGGGCGATAATCCCCTGGCATCATCACGCCTATCCACATCTGGTGGTCGCGGTCTCCGATCTGGAATTGAAAGGCGACAATGCCGACGGCACAGCATCCTCGATGATGAAGTTGAGTGCTGGTGACATTCAATGGGTGCCGGCAGGCGCGACCCACACCGTGACCAATGTAGCAAACCACCCCGCACGCTACATTGCCTTGGAATTTCAGTGAACGTACCCCGATGTAGCGGCGGGCGTCCTCGCCCGTCGGCCGAGCAAAGCTCGGCTGCCCCGTGTGGCGCGGGCGCCTTGCCCGCGGAATTTGCGACTTGCTAAGGGAGCACCCTGATGGTTCATAAAGCGCACATTATTATCGCCGCCGTCGTACTGCTAACGCTCTTCGCGATGTCAGCGGCAGCCCAACCAACCACAGCGGCCCCACCGCGCAAAGTCCTGCGGCGCCATCCTTCGACATTAACGCCGCCGTCGACCGATATCTAGCCAAGATGCCCCCCGCCCAACGCGCCCGCTCCAACGCCTACTTCGAGGGCGGATACTGGCTCCTCCTATGGGATTTCCTCTGCACCATCATCGTCATGTGGCTGCTGCTGCGGTTCCGCTGGTCCGCGCGCATGCGCAACCTGGCCGAGCGCGTCAGTCGCTTCCGCCCTATCCACACCGCGCTCTATTGGGTTCAATTCATACTTGTCGTGTCCGTGCTCACCTTCCCGCTCACCGTCTACGAAGGCTACGTTCGCGAGCACAAGTACGGTCTTCTCAACCAGTCTTTCGGTCCCTGGATGCGAGACCAGGCGGTGATGCTCGCCGTCGGTGCGGTGCTCGGCGCGATACTCCTGGTGCCGCTATTCGGCGTCGTCCGGCGACTGGGCAAGAACTGGTGGCTTTGGGGAGCGGCAGTCTCGATTCTCTTTGTGGCATTCGTGGCACTCATTGCTCCGGTCTACATCTTCCCCATATTCAACAAATACACGAAATTGCAAGACGCTCACATCAAGGATCCTATCCTCAGCATGGCGCGCGCCAACGGTATTCCCGCCACCGAAGTCTATGAATTCGATGCCTCACGCCAATCCAATCGCGTCAGCGCCAACGTCAGCGGCTTCGCCGGAACGCAGCGCATCTCGTTGAATGACAATCTCCTCAAGCGCTGCACCCTGCCCGAAATCGAAACCAGCATGGGGCACGAAATGGGCCACTACGTCCTCAATCACGCCTACAAAGGACTGGTGATGATTGGCGTGGTGATCGTGATCGGCTTCGCCTTCCTCAACTGGGGCAACAACTACGCGCTCGCGCGCTGGGGAGAGCGATGGAGCATTCGCGGCATCGCAGACGTTGCCGTGCTGCCCCTGGCGGTTGCCGTCTTGTCCGTCTACTTCTTCATCATGACGCCAGTGATCAATATGATCACGCGCACCATCGAGTACGAAGCCGACATGTACGGCCTGAACGCAGCCCAGCAACCGGACGGCGAGGCCAACGTGGACTTGATGTTGGGCGAATATCGTAAGCTCGATCCCGGCCCAGTCGAGGAGTTCCTCTTCTTCGACCATCCCAGCGGACGCACCCGCATCACCGCCGCCATGCGCTGGAAAGCCGAACACCCCGAGTCCGCCAATCCCGACGAGGTAGCAAGACCACTCTTCACTTCGCCGTAGCCTTGTCCCCAGAATTCGTTCGCAGCGACCGGATGGCATCGCCAGTTCACTTCGCATTACCAAAGTCCCCAACACCACCCGCATCTGTCCCCAACCCAACGTCGTCGCTACACTGCTACGCACCGGGCAAGGGACGCGGCACTACGCCGATTTGACTTCCCTCATCCCCAGCACGGTCAGGAGCCAGACTGTCCCATGCATGTGCCCGCCATTCCATTTTCCAATCTGGTGGCCTATATCCCCGTCCTGGCGACGGTGATCACCAGCATTCTCAGCGTAGTGCTAGCCCGCGCGACGCTGCGTTATGCCGAATCTGCGGACAAAAGTCTGGCGCTGGCTCGCGAAGAGTTCGAGCGTGAGTGGACGCCCGAACTGCACATCAAGCTCGAACGCCTCTCCGCCACCGACGCCAACATCGTAGTCACCAACCTGGCGAAGATTTCCGTCCTGCTCCAGCTCGTGCAATGGCGCCGCCTTTCCCACGGCGTGCCGTCGCTGCGCTGGTTTCTGAATGAGCCGCTGGTCGGCGGCAGGAGTTGGACCGAAAGCGTTGGCCGCCGCGTCGTGGCCTCCACCGGACAAGATTTCCAGGGCGCCCTCGCCGTTTCCGTCACCTTCTATGCCTCGGGCCGCCTCTTCCGCACCGACTGGTTCCGTTTTCAGGTGGAGGTCAGCCACGGCAACATAGTTCGCCTCAATCCTGTTAACATCGCCGCGCGTCGCGTGCAGGTCCTCGAGCGCACCGCTGACGATAATATTGGACGCGAGCTGGCCCGAGACGTCACCGACGGCGTGACCGAGGAAACTCCGGCGACGCCGTAAAATAAACGAGTCGATCCACGAAAGCGTTATGCCGGTGCCAAGCCCGTCTGATTCCATTCCGTTCCCAGAAATTCGACTCACCCGCGCCCAGCGGTTGATTTCCCTGGCTGAGTTCGTACTCGGCAGCGCTATCGTCCTCGGCCATAACGTTTATCACGTGGTTCCCAACGAAGTGCCCATCCTCTTCGTAATCGGTCTGATTTCGCTCCGCCTGCGAGACGGCGGCTGGGCAGTGATGGGTCTGCGTTGGCCTGTCGCATGGCGGCGGACTGTGCTGATCGCGCTCGCCGCCGCCGCCGTAAGATTGCTACTGGGCGCCGTCGTGATTGATCCCCTCACCGCCCATTTCTGGCCTGCTGCGGTCGCGCCCAGTGGCTTCCATGCAATTACCGGGAATCTCGCGGTGGCACTCCGCTGGCTTGTCATCGTCTGGACCTTTGCTGCCGTCGGCGAAGAGGTCGGCTACCGCGGCTACTTGCTCACCCGCGCCGCGGACGTGGGTGTACGTTCCAAGACCGCGTATTGGCTCGGCGTCTTACTGGTCTCCGTGCTCTTCGGCATCGGACACTACTACAAGGGTCCGTCGGGAATGGTGGACTCGGCCATGGCCGGCTTGGTTCTTGGCGCCGCTTACCTGCTCTCTGGACGTAACTTATGGGCCTGCATTCTGGCCCACGGATTCATTGACACCTTTGGAGTGATCGCCCTGTTTTTCGGATGGGCAACATAGCTGAAATCGCCACCCGCGCCGATTCCCCGATCAGTATTCCCTTTCGTCACTTGTGAGCCCTCGCTAAGCACTGCACAATTGCCGAAACTGGGAGGCATTATGAGCAAAGCAATCAGAACTGCCCTGAGACTGGTGGCCAGCATCCTGCTGTTCAACGTGCTGACCATGGCCCAGGCTGGCGGGAACAACGCCGACAAAGATAAAAATAAGGAGCACCATAGCCGCCTCGCCAAAGTCGCGTTCTGGCGCCATCACAACGACGTCGACAAGAACGCGAAGCCAGCCCAGGCCACGAAAGCCCCTGCCACGCAGGCGCCGTCCAAACAGGTTCAGTCTAAGACAGCGCAGATAAAACCGGCGTCGGCCAAGCAGGCTCAAGTTAAAACAGCGCAGATAAAACCGGTATCGGCCAAGCAGGCTACCGGCAAGAAGGACCAGAAGCAGGAGCAGCATGCCAGCACCATGAGCAAGCCTGCTGTCAAGAAGGCGCCTGCTGCGAACAAGACGAAGTCGCAACAGAAGGCGCAAGATCCCAAGAAAGTTTCGTTAAAGCAATAGCGTCGGATTCGTACGGTCGCTCTAACCTCCCCCGCGCGTCGCGGCAGCTTTGTCTCCGGCGCGCTTTAAAGCGGCGAAGAACACAGACCTGCCAGTGATGAAATAGATTCTTCCGGTGGCAAAATGCGGTAGGTGGGACGGTCTCCAGTAGCTCAAAACTACGTATATCTCTTGGGCTATATTTTGCGATTCATCTCCTACGCATCGGCCTCGAACCCAATTTCTTAGAACTTGAAAATCAACCCGAAAACGATGAGGAGCAATACTGCCCACAACCCCAACGCAAAGAGACCTATGATGAGGGGCTCAATCCACCCGAATCCTGTTCGATAGTACGAGTGCTCCGGGTGTTCGGGGTCGACCAACACAGAGATAGTTTGGCCATTCTTGCGATTAGAAACTAGCGACTTCGCCGCGGCACTGTTGAGAATGAAATCCCGAACGGCCCGCCCGGAATAATGCGCTCCTCGAAAGTAGTAGGAATAACGAATCTCAGCTCTGGATCCCGATTTGTGACCGGGTTCTGTCCTACGTGTGGACACGATTGTTGCATTAACCGGAGTGCCTTGTTTAGTGCGGGAGCGCAGCCATAGTTCCCATAACCAAAACATGAGCACCGAAAGGTTCATGTACGTCTCAACTGGTGGCGCTAATGATTCAGTCGGCTCCTCCGTGATTGCCACACTTTGTTCGACAGATTCCCTTGACAGTCCCCTTCGACGAATGTCCTCATTCAAAGCACTTCGGGCATCGGGCAGCAATTGGACGTGCTCTGTCGAAAGTTGGAGAAGTTCGTCGTTGTTGAGGTGTTGATAATGCGTCGCAAAGTCGGCCATTTTCGCCGTCCGAACGACGACATAACAGGCCGATCGGGGGCGGGAATCCAAGCTATCAATGTCATTGGATGCGATATCACATATGATCAATTCTAGTGTGGGCGAAGAAACAGGTAGGTTTATCAGAGAACCCGACGACTTCGACACGGCGGTATCATCCGCATCTTCAACCCACCCCGCCTCAACTTCGTAAACACCCCCTTGCGCTTCCCCAGCGCTGGTGGTATAAAAGACAAACGTCGAGAGCAGTATGTGGCTAGCCGGACGCTTTTGTGAATCTCGCGTCGCTTGTCCGGCATCAAATCAACAGAGACTGAATAACCTCTGAAATTGCCCCGGCCACGGGGTTATCATTCGGGGACAATGATCCTCGAAGGGTTTTGGCGTTTTCGCAAGAACCTCCACACGATCTTTTTCCAAGTTTGCTGACTTCCGCTTCGGCTGGGTTGCCGAACATGTGCCCGAAGATGTGCCGAAACATGGGCCCCATATGAGCGGAGGTTGCGTTCTGTCGCGTATCCAGAGCTCCCACAAAGGGGCAAGAGCACGACAAGTGCCCGAATCAGAAGTTACGACCGGGAATGGCATGACACGGGAAGGGCACGACTTTAGTCGTGCCGATGTCCACCTCCGTGTCCCAAGTCCCTAAGGGTTGAGCTCTCCAAACTGTGCAAAACAGGTGGAAATCCTGTGGGCACAACGGGTTGACAGGTAGGCAGCGAACGCGTAGTTTTAACAGGTTTCGAGGACAGACGGTTTTTTGTGTGGTGCGGGCGCCTCGCCCGCATTCCTAAAGACTCCGTTCTGGACTGAAGGCGCGCCGCTCAGGCGGAAGGCGATTCGGTTCTTTGACAAATAGGTTGAACGTGCCAGTCGTGAGAAGAATTGTTCGGGCATAAGTCCGAGCGTTCTCACAAGATAGTCTCCACACCTACGGGTGTGGAGCGGGTCTGCCTACTACCCGTCGGCAGACATCAGGTTTCAAACGAGAGTTTGATCCTGGCTCAGAATCAACGCTGGCGGCGTGCCTAACACATGCAAGTCGAACGAGAAAGTGGAGCAATCCATGAGTAAAGTGGCGACCGGGTGAGTAACACGTGACTAACCTGCCTTCGAGTGGGGGATAACCTAGGGAAACCTGGGCTAATACCGCATAACATCCTCGTGACGAAACGCCTGAGGATCAAAGGAGCAATTCGCTTGAAGAGGGGGTCGCGGCTGATTAGCTAGTTGGTGAGGTAACGGCCCACCAAGGCTTTGATCGGTAGCCGGCCTGAGAGGGCGCACGGCCACACTGGAACTGAA
>QIAP01000208.1 GCA_003225075.1 Acidobacteriota bacterium
TGCGTTCAGAGACCGGCCGCTTAGTGGCCGAATCTCTCCGCGACTGTTGCTTGATCAAACCTTCTGACTGTTCATTTGAGTGCATGCAAGAGTTCTCCCTAATGCTGAAATCGAACAACCGTGCCCGCCCTACTGGTCCTGTCGCTTCACAGCGCCGATTTTCCGCTGGAACAAGCCGTAATTTGGGCCTCCTCTATTTTGGATGCGAAAAATTTCGGGGGGAACGAGCAAGTTGCTAAACGTGTGTTACCAGCGTAACGGGTGGCGAGCGGGCCTCGGAGGGCACGAGAGTGGTTCACTGCCCCATAAGTCTAGTCTTGGCGCAAAAATTGAAATGCGCTCCGCTTTGGCCGGGCGAGTTGCAGCAGGATAGCGGTGTGGCCATGGGACCGAAAGCGACACTGCGTTAAGGCCAGGAGTAATGCCCCAAGATGGGGATTCCCCGGTTTGCCTCGCACGATCAACCATATCTGTTAAATCGCAGTTAGAAGCTTGACCTCTGTTTTGCCAAAGAATGCTGTAGACATCTCTGGCACTTCTTGCTCACCTGTCAGGCTTGTTATTACGGTCGCGGTTTCCGACTAGGTTTCTGTGCCTGCGCTTGATCCGCACCGGGAATAGTTTCATCTTCGAGAGAGCGCTCAAGCAAGAACTCAATTTCCTGATTGAGTGAGCGGTGCTCGCGCTTTGCCAATTCAGTGAGTCTCGTCTTGAGACTCAAGCGTATTCGAAGCAATAGTGCAACCCGCTCTTTGTTCATATCGCGCAACTTACAGCCCTAAACAAACTGCTTGACAGCATAATATCAATTAGCTATCATCTTGATATCACATGGCCAGGAGGTCGCTGTGCGAACTTCCAGTCAAGAGTCAGTAGCGAAGCTAACGAGGAAGAACATTCGCCTAATCAAGTTGCAACATCCAGAAGTCTCGAATCTGAACCTCTCGGCTCTTCGTGACCTTACCAGAAATTTCCGCTTTTCTCTATCAACTGGGGAGTTACTGTTACTGGACGGCAGATGGTACGTTACACACACAGGACTTCTGAGACTAGGATGCGGTGCGGGTTGCGCCGGCATTCAAGTGTCCGTCCTCCGAGAATTCTGTGATCCAGCCGCAGGCCGGTGGGCATTTAAAGCTACCGTGTATCGATCTCGCAGTTGCAAAGGGTTTGTTGGCCATGGCGATGCCGAGCCCTCCAATGTGTCTGAGCTCGTCCGCGGCGCCGAGATGCGAGTAGCCGAGACCCGCGCGGTCAACCGCGCCCTGCGTAAGGCCTACGGCATCGGCATCTGCTCGGTCGAGGAGATCGGGACTTCGTCGGAGCCGGCACCATCGTCTCGGGAGTCGAAGAGGCTACCGCCACAACCCACCAATGGGAATTACGGCGGTCCAAAAGTTCGGGACCGCCTCTGCCAGATCATTCGCCAGCATCAGCTTGACCCCACCCTGGTGAAGGCCTACGCCACCGATTTTTGTGGCACCAAGACCCTACGCGAAGCAACCCGAGAACAGGTGGAGAACTTTGTCACACACCTGGCCGATTGGGCGGCCAAAGACAAGAACGCTGTGCTCTGCCAACTCAATAGCTATCTCGGCAGCAAGGAAGGTGCAGCATGAAGCGGCAGATCCAGGGTCTCGGTGACGCCACGCGAGGACCTGCCAACCAGGTTCCGGATGGTCTCTTCCTGGTAAGAGTTGAACGCGTGCAGTATCGCTGGCATGCACATAAGCCGTTCTACATCTTGCGGCTTTGTGTGCTGTCTCCCTCGAACTGGGAGGGACGAACGATGTCCGGCCGGCTCTATTGCACCCCCAAAGCGCTATGGAAACTAGGTTGGTTCTTGCGCGATTTTGGCTACGACGCCGACTTGTTTGGCGGTGATGAAATCGACGAAAAAGCACTCCTCGGACTGAAAGGCGTAGTGAAGATCACGCATACGACGATCAACGGTACTTCCCTGCTCAATCTGCACGCCTTCGCTCCCGCCAGTCAGTGGCAAAACCTGTCAGAGGCGACCGCCCTCAACGGCTCAGGTCAGGAGCTGGCTCCATGACCTACAGCTACACGCAGATCAGTCAGTATTTGACTTGTCCCCGCAAATATCGCCATCGCTATCTGGACGGTTGGCGGGAGAAGGACACCCGCGCAGCTATGCTCTTCGGCCGGGCATTCGAGCAGGCGCTGGGAGCCTATTTTCGGCGCGAAGACTCGACGGCTGCGCTCTTCCGGGAATGGGCTAGCCATCAAAATGCTGGGCTGGAGTATTCCAAGAGCGATACCTGGGACCACATGCTGCAGCAAGGGATCCAGCTGCTGGAGCGCTTCGCTCAGGACGATCGCGTGCGAATCCGTCAACCCCGTCGCAATCTTCAGATCAAGTACACACGACCGCTCCCGGGTACCACCGAGTTTGTGGCATATGTCGATGCACTCGGAAAGCTGGACGACAAATGGTGCCTTCTCGAGTGGAAGACGACTTCCAGCCGCTACCCGGAAGAGCCTGACGGTCTCCTGGCCTTAGATCCACAACTGGTCTGCTACTCCTGGATCACTGGAATCGCGGAAGTGGCCCAGGTGGTTTTCGTGCGCAAGCGACTAGTCGAAGTCCAATATCTGAGAACCACGATCACCGATGAACAGCGGCAGGAGTTTGGCTACCTGGTCGAAGACACCATCCGTCGAATCGAATCCGGCCATTTCATGCCGCACAGTGGTATCCGCTTTCCCCAGAACCCCTGTACGACCTGCTCATATATCGGACTCTGCCTGGGACAGCAGGAGCTTGCCCAGAACCGCCTGGTACGGCGACCGGGAGAGGACCTTGGTTGGCTTGACGAGCTTTGTTACTAGGAATGCGCCCATGCTGCCCAAGCTCGATCGCAAACGAGCGATGTTTGTGCTAGGCAAGATTGACGAGATCCTGGCCTGGGAGCAGAGCAACGAGGCGGAGAAAGATACGAAGTTCGTGGAGTTGGGGCGGTACTTGTGCGAAGTGCGGGCGGGTCAGTACTGGAGGCTGGAGAAACTGAAGTCCTTTGACGAGTTCCTCACCAGGCGATTCCCGGAATCACGGAGGAAGGCTTATTACCTAATGTCGATCCATGAACACCTCCCGCTGCAGGCGAGAAAAGAGCTGAAGCAGGTGGGATGGACGAAGGGCTTGGAACTGGCAAAGGTCGCGAGGCGGGATGGTCAGGAGTTCGATTGTGCAACCTGGTTGCACAAGGCACGGGAAATGCCGAAAGACGAGTTCACACGGGAAGTGGAAAAGGAACTGACAGGGAAAGAAACGGAACCGTGGGAGATTATCTATTTCAAGCTGTACAAAAGCCAGATTCCCATCGTCGAGCAGGCCATCGAAACCGCAGCCCTAATGCTCGGCTCCGACAAATCCCGAGGCTATTGTCTGGAGATGATCTGCGCGGATTTTCTGGCGGGCGCGAACCTGGATAACGGCAATCCAGAAGCGCTACTGCAATCCATCGCAACCTTCTTCAAGTTCCTGCCGCGCGATCAAAAACGGACGTTTGCTGACCGGATTGCAAAGGCATCTTGAATCATATCCGTCCAAAGAATCCTCGCCTGCGGCTCGATCCCGAACTGTACGAACAGCTTCGCAACCGGGTGCTGCACCGAGATAGTTGGAAATGTCAGTCTTGCGGGAAGCGGTCAAACCTTGAGGTCCACCACAAGGAATTTCGCAGCCGCTCCGGTCGCGATTCAGAGGGGAACTTGATCACGCTATGCACTGCGTGTCACGCGGCCGCGCATAGCAGCACTTAAACCATGGTGCCTATGGTTCCGCTAATGGACGAGTTCCTATTCGTCCAAACCGAAGACATGCTGCGGAAGCGCTTCTAATCTCCATTGCCTTCACTGGATCGCTTCTTCAGCGTGATCGTAGCAACTGCCCCCTTGTCTGTTCCTTCAGATAGGACCTCTTTACCATTGTTAACCAGCACCAGGAACGATGAGTGCCCCTGGTCGTCGGAGGTTGAACCGGTGCAATCCCCATTGATGCTGTAGGTTCCGGTGATTGTCTCCGAGGGCAAGGGCTGCCCGTTGACGTTAGCGGTTTCGGTTCTTGTCCAATTTCCCGCACCATCAAACTTTGCTATGCCGACTATGGTGATTGGACCGGCAAAAGGTCCTCCGAGGATGGTTCCATTGAACAGGAGGCCGTAGCTTCCTTTCAGGCTGGCATTGGAGCAGCCTTTACGAGCAAATGCCCCAGGAACTGCCGCAACGGTAAAAGCGAGGAATGTGGCAACTACGAGAGATGTGCGGAACCAGCGGTCTTTCATTGTGTCCTCCAGTTGAATATTTTGCACCGACTCACAACTCCGACTTTACCGAAAATCCCCAGACTTTCAGTAGATCGGTTGGAACATACTTGTGTTCCTTATTCCTGCGTACCCATTCTTTGAGTACACCCGAACCCTCGTATTCTCCAGGGGAAAGCCCGATCGTGTTTACGATTTCTTCAAATGAAGTTGCTACCGGTACGGTTCGAATGTCCGGCTTGCCCCAGTTGGGATTTCCACGTCTTTTGCCCAAGGGTTATCTCATTTCAGTGACAACTACTTCACCGAACTGGCGACGTTGACTCTTTTTCCGGTGACGTTTTCGCACATTCGAGGAACGGGACGGGTGAGCAAGTAGAGCCATACGACTCAGAGCCTGACGGCCACTTGTTTGTCCGCCGCGGATTGGTATGCTACCGACTCCTCTCCTGCCTGTTGGAGGCTCCAGCCTAGAAGAACGAGCCCCCAAAGGAGTAGGCCCCGCCAACCAGCGGGCCTTTTTGGTGAGTGAGGGTTTCGGGACAGTCGGTCTGACAATTAGTTATGGGTCCATTCCGCAAGGTGCGGTGTTCGGCGCGGATCCAGTTAGTGGACCTCCACCACGTTGGCGACCTGTGTCACACACTCCGGAGTTCGTCCTGTTGTTGGTCTTGAAGGACGCCGCAGGTATCAAACTTTCTGAACGCCGCTCTCGATATTCAGACGTAAATGGCAGCAAATAATGATTCGAAGGAATCGTGCTAGAAATACGGCGGAGATTCTGGACTCAAAGACCGATCTGCGAGGCTCAAACCTCAGGAGGATATACGGTGCTCGCACTCCGTAAAAAACCGGACTTGGTGATCGAGGTATTTCGTAAAGGTGCACGTGGGGTTTTTTATCGTACGGCAGTATTCGCAGACCTCCGCAAGTGCATTCAAAGGGTGGAACAGGGGAAGATTTGGGCAAACAACAATGAGTTGGAATACATCGTCGGTGCGCTCATGCAAGCGCCAGCGCCCAACGTAAACAGAACAAAAACTACGCACTCATTGAGTAAAAGGGAGGAAGAGATTGCGCGTCTTGTAGCCGCAGGCTTATCCAATGGTGAAATATCCGCTAGACTCGGACTCAGCAAACATACCGTGAAGAATTATCTTTTCAGGATCTTCGAAAAATTGGGCCTGTCCACTCGAATCGAGCTGGTCCTCTACATCTTAAGTCGGCGTCAGAAACGTAATAATGATAAGGAGACGATAGTCGAAACAAAATACCGCAGAACCGCATAGCGAGGCAATTCCAGAGGGAATCAACCAGACACATCGGAATTCAAGTTCACCAAGTGCATGAAGTTCAGCGAGCTTTGCACCCCGGCGTTGAGCTATCACCCGCTACGGAAGATCTGAGGGCCGATCCGGCGACGTGAGTTCTGCACGCAGTGCGCCGTTCCGTTGAAATAGGTTTGAGCCTTCATCCAGGCCTGATCGCCTATTCTTCTTCCCACTGCCCTTCCTGTAAGATCATCCGATTTAAAATGAATTCCGCCGTATCGGCGGGAAATTCCCGCCTGATTCGAGGCATCCCTGAACGTGGGCCAAACCAGTGTGATGCTGGTTGCAGGAGTCAGGCCAGGCTCGATCACGGAACTGCCAGGCGCGAAAGTTACAGAATCCCCAAAGGTATCGCTACCGGTCCAATTGCTCAGAACAGTGGCCCCCGCCGCGCTGAAGGTGCTATGACCTGAGATGTAACCAGGAAACGGTGGAGTGGGGAACGTACTGGGCTGGTATGGAATCCAATTCCCGCCGTCCATCGAAACCGTTCCCATGAACGGGCCACCCCACGAGTGGATAGTCTCACCATGGAACAGATAAGGAATGGCGGTCACAGGTCGAACCGATTGCCAATAACGCTTAGCATCCCATGCGGCGATACCGGCATCGTGGATGGCGGCGGTCAGAGCAAAAAACATCTTCGCATCATCGTCCACACGGTGATTGTCGCGCACCGAAACAAATTGGCCGAAAAGATCCCAGTGCCCCGGCGGCAGTTCGGTCTGCGGGCCATTCGCCCAATACTCCGCAATCATCTTTTCAGTATCGTTCAAGTGGCGACTAAGATTAATTAGCTTGTGTGCCTGGTGTTGATAAGTCTTGGATCCAAACAACGCAGGTCCGAACCTAGCGATAAAGGAACGGTACTGACTTCCTGATGTCAGCGCAAACGGGGTCACGTTTCCCCACTGGGCCCCCACGAACGACTGTGTCACGGTTGTCGTACCGTTGAAGTAAGTGAGTGGCTGCCAAAAGTTAGGTTGCAAACCGGAGTAGTCGTAGCCGGGACCAAGCGGCACCGCGGTTGCCGGGTTCGCGGCTACGAATCCGGTGTAATCGGCATATGGCACGCCGCTGGAAGTCATATTCCCGAGTTGATTTGAGCCATCATTGTGCCGAATGCTCAGAGTCGCATTGCAGGTCACGTTCCCGATGCCATCGGGCATCGTGGTGTCAGTCGAGTTGTCGTTGATGTTGTAGCCCAGCGTAGCCATCAGCTGATCAAAGACGGTCGTCTTGTCGCCCGGAAACAGATCGACGGTCGCACGGTACGCGGCGAAGCTTATGGCCTCATTCTTATTCGCCAGCGTCTGTTCAGACACCGGGCGACGAAGAGAGGCCCCGTAAACTGTGCCAACCGCTGTACTGTCATACGGGGCCCAGGCATCGTAAATGCAGTTATGAATGATGAACAGAGCGCGGGCGACCATCGGTGGCCCGATCTTCGAGTCTCTCACACCCTGCAAGGCAGCTTGGTTCCACTGAATTACCACATTGGGGGTTTGTGCCATAGCCGGAATAGTCCATGTACCTGGAATCACGGATGCCATCACGATGCCAACTAACCCCGTCAGGGCCCGATATCCCCATCGACCGCTGTGCTTCTTCATGTGACACCTCGACAACGAGTAAGAGCGCCCCTTTTCCTCAGACTCTGCCCTGATCTGCCGCACCAGCGT
>QIAP01000209.1 GCA_003225075.1 Acidobacteriota bacterium
ACCGGAGTTCCTTCTTTGCCGGGCGTTCTGATCGAGGATCTATCTTGCCCGGTATTCCATCTTGTCGGCTGGGCAATAAGGCGCGTGGAAGCAATCGTTTTGTGCTTAACCGCCGCTGCGCTGGGAATGTCCGGTCGATTCTTGGCCTGGTTCAGCGCGCTGTCGGCGTCCTTGCCGCAGCCGGTGTTGGGGCATTCGGCAATACTGCCGATGCTGGCCGGGCATTCCGAAGTCGGTGGTGGCGGTTGGGTACGACCATCTCCAGCGAACAAAAGGGCCCAACCTACAACGGTCAGAAGAACCAGTCTGATATTGAGTTTCATGCAGCGTGACTCCTGGCTTGGAGCAGGGTAAGTGGGATGACCTGCGGCGGATTTTGCTCTTGCAAGGTGTAGGAGTCAACCAGAAAATCTTTGCAGTTACGTGCCCGGCCTCCGAGCGGAGCAGACCAATAGGGACCGAGCAACGAATGCACGTTGGTTGTCACTTACTCTGGGAGTCCATTCCTAATGAGGCCCTTTTGACATCGAGAGCGTGCCGTGCTTCTCGCATTTCCCTCTCGCTGTGAGACATCCTTTCTCTCTTGTTCAAACTTCTCAAATTCATCGCCGAGAACGATACCAGCCGCTGACATCGAGTCGTATTCTTTGTTCAAAGTATAGCGGTCAGGATCACAAAGATATCCGCCTTTGGCGCAACGTTGGTTGAAGTTTGAAACATTGCTGTCATAAACCTTTTTTCGCAGGTTGAAGGCATTCAAACGAGTACTGAGGTCAGCAGCTTTCTTTGAAAGGGTCTCCTCACGAACTTTCAAGTAGTCTTCCTCATCCTTGATTCGGCTCTCATCGTTCGCGAGTTCCATCTTAGCAATGCGGGCTGATCGCTCATCTTGTGACATCGTTTTGGGAAATAACAAAACGCCCAGTGTAGGGTGATGAATCTCATCGTAGTTGGCTTTTTCATCTGCTGCGGCTTTTGCTGCTAACGCGGCTTGCTGAAGTTGCGACTTGGCTTGTGTTCGCGCTTCTCGGAAATGCAGAACTAGCCGATATAAATCATTTGCTTCGTCGGTTAGGCCCCGCTCTTCTTTGAAGACTACATCGCCAGAGTCGGCATCCGTGACCTCTAATGAAATGGTGCCGGCTGTGAGGTCTGTGTGGTCAGAAGTCATATTAGCTACCAAGTCCGCGCGTTCACATGCATACACTCGCACATAACCGGTTGACACATTCTGCGCCAGTTCCATATTGCGAAAGGAGCAGTTTGGGGTGAAGTGCTTCTCGTTCCGTGACCATAGGACTCTACTGTCACCCGAGTAGCATATTGTTTTGGCACGTATCATTCTTGAAGCCGCAGCCTGCTCAACAACACCGCAGGTGGCTTGGTTGTTAGGCGGAGATAAACCCCATTTGCAATTTTGGCCTAATGCAACCATCGACACCAGCATGAATGCCCAGATCAGGATCGGCTTCACTGACTTAGACCTCCTGGCCTGGTGTTGCGAAAAAAATCGCAGGCACATCCATCACCAGGCACATCAGACTTTTTCGGGGGAAAGCAAACGCGGGGGAAATCCACATGCGTTGCGTCACTATTCTAACTCACAGTGAGTTACAACGAGACGAAATACGAAATTACGGCTTGGGTTGACCTTGGCAGGGTGCCCATTACCCCTAGGGCGGGCTTCTGGAGAAATCGTCCTAGCTGGCTTCGCAGTATTCTTGAATGGACTGGGCTAGGCCGGCCACGCCCCTCAGTGAGCGACGTATGGAGGAGCATACAATGTTGGCATGAGCACCAGATATCGAGAAGCCGCCTTTTTCGTTAGGTCCAACCCCGACGACGACGAAGAGGAAGATGAACCTAAGAAGGATGAAGAAGAGGATGACGAGGAAGGCGATGACGAGGGGTACTCGGAGTGAAGAAAGGCTTCAGCTTACTGCTTTCCAGCCGAATCGCCCTGGGAGTTTGTTTCGTCCGCAGTCTTATCCGTAGCGAGCGAACCAGCGATTGCCTTCATGCTCGCCGCAATCAATTAGACCTTCAGCCTTCATTTCCATTAGAAGATTGTGTAGTTGAAGTTCTCCCAGACGCTTCAATGCCTGCGAGTTGTCTGTCAATTCCTTTTTATAAACCATCGGAAACCCCGCTCCGGTCATGGGGCGACCTGACGGTGCGATCCACTTTCGCTTGCGTAAGAGTTGAAGAACTTCTTGTTTATCGGCGTACGCGCCTGAATCGCGACTAGGCACCGCAAGGCGGCTCTTTAGTAGAAGGACTTGTTCATAGGCCAGGATCCGTTCTTTGCGCCAGACGCGGTAGGAGCCGAACATGGCGGCGACTGCGGCAAGGCAGCCCCAGATGATCTTCTGTTCCCTTTGCTGACTCCATACCGCTAATGCAGCAAACGGCACGCTTAATGGGCCGCTCATGCCCGTTAGCCAATCGCCAAAGAAGGCTCGTAAGTAAGTCAGGAGCCGGATGTCGGGTTCAGGCGGCTCTTCGGGCAAAGCAAGGATTAAGAAGATCGCATAGGCACCCAAGGAAAGCACCGCAGCCGCACTGGTGACGGTTGCGGCCTTGTCTAGTAACGGCGAATGAAACACCCAATCAATAACGCGCAGACAAAGCCCCAGCATTGCGAGAACCAGGGAAATTTTCGGAGGCAACACCATAGTCTAAGTCATCGCCCTAGGGGCATGGGCTGAAATGGAAACGGCATGTGCTCTGTTCTAGGATAACGTAACTTCAGTCCTCCCAGTATCCGCTCTGCTCAATGAATGCTGGGGTCAAAGGCTCGCTGATCTTGGTCATGTTGATCTTGGTCATGTTGATGTTCCTACCCCGGCCATCGTGCTGGGCTGCTGTCTCTAGTTTCGGCCTCATGACACTGAAGCCTTGGCGGGAAGTCAGGAACGCGCGAATTCGAGCAAGGGCTGCATCTTTCCGGCGTCGGCTTCCCTCAGAGCGTCTAAATATTGTGTTCGCGCTTCTCCGCGCTTGATGAGATCCTTTGCACCCCAAGTTAACGGAGTATGGCCAAGGTTCGACAGCAGCAAGTCTGCCATCAGACGAGCGTGCCTACCATTGCCATTCGGGAAGGGGTGAATTGCCACAAGCCGGTAGTGAAATCGAACGGCTATCTCATCTGGAGGATATATCTGTTTCTCGATCCAGAAAAGAACATCGCCACATAGCACAGCGGGGCTCTCTCGAATTTGTTGGCATGGAATCCCAATGTTCTTTTCGCTTTTGCGGTACTGTCCCGCCCATTTCCATGTTTGGTCAAACATCCGGAAGTGCAACTTCCGAACGTAGCTGTCAGATACTAATTCAGGAATTGTCATTCTTGTAGCTGTTGCCCACTCCCTAGCACTCAGGATATTCTCCCACTCCCACTCATTCAGCTCTTGTTTCGTTGAGAGACTAGGAATCAAGCCCTGAATCTCTTCCGGAGAGAGCGGAGTATTTCCGTTGCTGTCGGTCGTCACCAATGACAAATTATGTGCCTATCTCTGAAGCATCCGCTTTGAGTGCTCTTCTATTTTCTCGTCTACCCGACCCACGGCCTGATCTTCCAATGCCATGGTGTGCTCAACCGCGCGGATGTTTTCGGTAGCCTTCGCTCGGGCGCGCTGTTGTACGAGTTCCTCAATGCTTCCGTTTTTCGGAACAATGGCATATACCAATTCGCACCCAAGCGCCTCGGCAGCTTCGCGCAGATTTCCAAGACTTATGCTGTACTCTGCCTCTGACTTCTCTAGGTACGCCACGATGCCACGGCTGCTATGGCCTAGTGTTTTTGCCATTTCTGGCATGGTTATTCCGGCGGCTTGACGAACCGCCCGAATCCAACCTTTTTGTGGACGCGGAACTTTGGCCGCCTCGGCATAAGCCTTATAGAATCTGGCAAGCTGCTTCACGCGTAAACTTCTGAATTCAGGCTTCATACGGCACCACCCTCTATCTGTTGTTCAGTAATATCTTAACATAATAGCCACTTTGTTCCAAAAGGTTAGGACAAATTGAAATTAAAGTTAAGAAATATTTGAACAATATAGATATATTGTTCAGTAATACCTGAACATTACATATTCGTAGACGAACAAAAAGCGAATATATAGGATTGGAAGATATAGGAGTATTGAGGCTCGTATGGATGAAGGCCGAAAACGCGTGCTTGGGATTATGGCTTCGATCCTAGCGGCCCGGAAACTCTGCCAGATGGACAGCACAAGGCCATCTCCGGCCCTGAATGCAATCATTGCGGATGCTGTTACCTTCGCGCAGAGAATCATGCAGAAAATTGATGATTTGCTTCCGCCTCCGCGAAAGGCAATGTGATAAGTGTTAGGCGGCATAATGGCCGACTTTCACAACAATGTCCGTTCCTCAGCCCTGGCTTCTACAGACCAAATCAGGACCCCGCGTACCAACTCGTCGACGAGCTCGCCCAATTTCCCCATTTGCTTGCGTCAGGATTTGGTGTATTTTGCCGCTGAACGATTGAGCATGGAGCTGCACCCATGGCATGGTCGCCTGAAGATCGTCGCAAGTTCCTTCGGGGACTCGATGACACCCAAAGCGTGCTTCTCATCTTTTACAAGTATCTCCTCTATCTTCTGATTCCGTCCGTCACCCTGCTGGCAGCTTTGTTTTTCCGTTCAGTTTCCAACGATTCTTTCCGAGACTTTCTTCGAATTTACGGTGGCATCCTGTATCTCATTTTCCTGGCCTGGGCAGTGGGCCAATTGTTCGCAATACGGAACAGGCAGTCGCGAGGACCCTCAGGTTGGAACACGCCCTCGCCGGGCGATCCGAAGATCAAAGTGAAATTCTCCAAGGATCCTGAGACCGGCGCACGAGGGTTTTCGTTTAACTTTGGCTTCGGCACCCCAGGTTCGAGTTCTTCTACGAAAACCATGCGAATCGGGCTTTCCGCGAGTTCCGTGGCGGAGGAAGACAAACTTGATGACGCAGCATTAGTTCAAGCGGACGCGTATGTCACGGCCGGGTCGGGCTTGGATATGATTTGCCGCCTGCTCAATCCGCGCTATAAGGACTGGAGTTCACCTCAACAGCAGGTCTACCGCGCCTATCTTGAAAATCAGCTTGAGTTGCAACGAATGGCAGCCTCTCAGGTGGACGAGACTCTCGCTTCGGCACCGGCGAGTGAAACTCATGCAGTTCAGATCCCGCCCCCTGAAACACCATCTTCCCATTTTCCGGAGGCGGAAACGCCCAAATCTCGTCAATCATTGTTTGCTCTGCCTCCGACTGTTTGGTTCTTCTTAATCTCCTTTGTCATCATGGTCACAGCTTGCCTGGTGGGGTTGTACTTCTTCTCACACGTCGCGCAGCAGTAATCCCAGAGGGACCGTTTTGGCATTCCAAAAAAGAACCCGGATTAGAAGTAAGTTGGCCGCCGTGGGCTGCGTGAGCCTGCTAGCTGTGGTCGGGTGTAGCCGCCCAAAGCAGTACAGACTCGGCGAGGCAATACCCGTCGGTTCTTATACTCTCAGCATATCGATGACTGAGATGACCCACCAGCTACACCAACGGCAACTTGTGATTTTCTACCGCTGTAATGGAGCGGGTTGGACATCCCTCTCGCAGTCGGAACGGGAGGAGTTCGTCAGTTTCTTGCCGGTCGCCTCGGTTTACATTGCTGGACGGTGGGGAGAACGAATATGCACCCGAGGAAGTGGAACTAGCAACAATGTACAGGGCTGATCGGACTGCTTATCAAGAGGCTTACACCAACGATGAAGATTCGAGGGTGATTAATCCTAGCGTCGAGTCGAAGAACAAGAAAGAAGCAGACAAGTGGGCAGAAGCGGCCTTGTATGGCCCTCCCGAGCAATGGGTCATAGTCTTTGACGTTCCTGAAAATGCAGCGAAATTCACTTTGGAGCTCAAGCCTTCTTTCTTTGGATCATCCGCCAGCATTGCATTGGACAGATGATGAAGACAGGCATCGTTCCCGTAAGCCTGCACTCTTGTCATTGGACTTAGACCCCTTCGCAGTGTCATCGAACCGCTACTTGAAACGGGGCTAAAACGGGACTTTTGGTGGCTTTTCGGGCCTAACTAAATGCACCCCCTGGCACATCTCCGTTTTCGCTGATGCCATCAGGAAGAGAAGCGAATGAGTACTCTGGGGGCCCTTACTGGGCCGTGGCCGCCACTTTACATTGTGCCATTCTTGCGCCTTGTATATGGCAAAATCAAAGTATCGTTTAATACGTGCATCTTTTTCTTGATCTGCCTCTTTCTTTAACAGAGCCACCCCGTTCTGCGGTTCGCTCCTATAAATTTGCATCACAACGGCCACAGCCATTTCTCGTGCTATGGGTAGGGTCGAGTCCGCCTTAATTGTTTCCAAGACATTGGGCAGCGACTTGACGCCAATTTCCACCAGAGCAGTGGAGGCTGGGTATGACTCGGCCCGCCGTTGTTCAGCCACGTAATACAGTCTTTGTCGCTTCAACCTTTCCTCTAGGCTTAATGGCCAGTGAAAATCCAAAAACCTGGTTACAGCGGGGATACCTGGTTCATAACGTTGATTGCCCAGCTTCTTTATGGCGAAGACAATGCATTCCACCATCTCTCGGCCGCGCACGGTACCCCCGCACCATTCCATCGAGGTAGGAAACTAGTCGATCCGGCGGAGCGTTCTCTAATAGGTCGCACTTTTCGGCGGCAAAGCTGATGCCACTTGTGAGAAACAATATTGCCAGTACGACGGGATTCAGCCTCTTCACCATGAGCACCCCGTTAAATAAAAAATTCTGAAACTTAAACTTTTTGATTACAGGGCAGGATGAAGCCGCACGAGGGTTGTGCCCATTTTTGTGCCCACCACCTAACCTTACTGAGTGAGACTGAGTGACACGGCAACACTGGAAGTTCTTGAAGGCGTGCGATCTGTGGCATCGGGTCGCGCCAGGTAGCGCTCCCTCCAAGTCGCTGATTCCTCGTGCGGCAAGTCTCCGGAGGCAATCGCTCTATCCAGCTGAGCTACGGGCGCGATCAACTTCTGCTAA
>QIAP01000037.1 GCA_003225075.1 Acidobacteriota bacterium
CAGATGGGATGGTTGCACTCGACTCTGTTCATCATGGAGAAGACGAGGCCAACATGCAGCGCTTCGTCGAAGTCTGGTCAGCCGAAGGAGTTCTTCTCTATCGTAGTCCCACGCTGGAAGGAGGGACGCTAGGCGGACCACCTCGATCCAGCGCGGAAGGTAATTCTCAACGCTCCCCTTCTACAGTGCGACTCGCGAATGGCACGCGGGTTCGCATGGCAACCAGCATCCACACCGTCGACGGTCGTCGCGTGCTTCTGCGTGTGGCTCACAGCGAACAAGGGCTTTGGCAGGAACTTGAAGAATTTGGTTCCGTCTTATTGGTTGCTTTGCCGCTGGCCCTCGTATTGGCAGGCCTCGGCGGTTTCGCACTAGCCCGTAAGGCTCTTGCTCCGATTGATGCCATGGCCCATCAGGCGGAGAGAATTTCAGCCGAGCGACTGAACGAGCGCCTGCCCATCGAGAATCCGGAAGACGAATTGGGACACCTGGCGCGAGCCTTCAACGCCACACTTGCCCGTCTTGAATCAATCAAACCGCGGGCGTGGATGGCAGATTTGTTCTATTCAAGAATCTCGTTCTGAACGGTTACGCTGCTCAGACACGCACACCCGGTTATCAAAGTGGGCAAACCAACCTGAGTGCGGGATTGACCTTCCGCTCCAACTGGCTCGACTTTGAAGCAGAACACAGGAAGATCGGTCCCAACTTCAACCCACAAGTCGGTTTTCTTGAGCGCACCGACTGTGTCTGCGATTTTGCCGACGCCACTTTCAAGGCTCGGCCCGAATTCGCAGGCGTCCGGGAAATGCAGTTCGAGGGTTTCATCTTCCATGCTCCGGATACGCACGGCGTCGTCCAGACACAAGAATGGCAGACCACCTTTCGGGCTGATTTTCACAACGGGTCTTACACGGACGACGACATCGTTGACGTGTTTGCTCAGCGCCTCACGTTGCCCTTTAACATCTACAAGAACGTCAACATTCCAGTCGGTGTTTACAACTGGACCAGGCACCAGCTTACCTATGGCACTCCCCAAGACCGTCGACTGAATGTACGGTTTTTCGAGCGTTTCGGGAGTTACTACAATGGAAGGCTGAACGAGTTCCGCGTACGCGCTAGCTATCGCGCCAGCGAACATCTCTCTTTCAGTGTTGGGCCGCAATGGAACCGTTTTCGGCTTCCGATTGCCGACGGTACTTTCTCAGTTGTGTTCGGCGCCCTGGAGACCGACTACGCGTTTTCCAGGTTCCTCTCCCTTTCGACGATTCTTCAGGTTGACACCGCCAACGCACAAGCTGCGAGCGCCAACATCCGGCTGCGCTGGAACTACCGCCCCGATAGCGATCTTTATGTGATCTACACTGCGGGACAGAAGTTCGCCAGCCTGGCAGCTGTCAGCCCCGCTCAGTTTTACGAAAACCGTTTCGCCATCAAGTTCACATACTCTTGGCGACCGTGAGGTGACTATGAAGTGGATTACCCGGAAAGACATCAAAATTGACCGTGTCGCTTGTCCGTGGCTGATCAAGCGATTCATCGATCCGCAGGCGGCCTTCTTGTTCGTCGAGGAAAAGGATCTACTGGAGAAATCGAAACAAGAAGGGGCGATTCCTTTCGATGCGCCGAAGATAGAAGCCATAAAACTCAATCATCGCGGTCCCCGCTGTACCTTCGAGGCAATTATCGAAGACTACACAATCTCCGATCCCGTTCTGCTGCGATTAGCACTGATCGTCCGCGCTGCCGACATCAAGGGGCAGGAGAATGTGGCAGCCGAGGGCATCGGTTTGCGCTCCATCGCCCAAGGGTTTGCCGCAATGGGTCTGTCGGATGAGGATCGACTCGCGAGGCAGTTCCCTGTCTATGATGCTTTATACGCATACGTTCAAAGACAGGAAAAGTGAAGGCGCATCCCCATCGAGATCTCGCCCTGATCAACCTGGCGGGCTTTCTGCGTTCCCTCGGTGTGGGGCTCATGGGCGTAGTGCTGGGGATCTACCTCTTTCGTGCCGGGCGATCCTCATTCACGATCGGTCTCGTCATCGCGACCGGCTTGGCCGGCTCAGCCCTGGCAACGGTCATCGTCAGCTTTGCCGCCGACCGCCTGGGGCGTAAGCAGTCACTCATATTTCTTTCGCTTCTAAGTGGTATCGGCGGTATGGCTTTGGCGCTGTCCCCGGCGCTTGGTGTGCTGTTGGCGATGGTATTCATCGGCATGCTGAATGGCACGGGGACGGATCGCTCCGCGTCTTTTGCCCTCGACCAGGCGATTGTTCCGGGACTCGCTCCGGACTCCAAGAGAACGTGGAACCTGGCCTGGTATAACGTCCTGCTCGATGGCGGAGGGTCTGTGGGAGCGTTAGCTGCCGGCCTCCCGCTCTTTCTGCAGCACCGCCTCTCATTCTCCGCGATCAGTTCCTACAAAGTCGTCTTCTTTGGCTACTCTGGTCTTTGCCTGCTGGTCGCCACCCTGTATGCATTCGTTTCCCCAGCCATCGAAGTTAACTACACACCGGCCCCTGCGAAGATGGGCGCCGGAATCACACTAGAAAACAGGAGAATCCTTGCCAAGCTGACGGCTCTATTTTCGCTGGATGCTTTTGGCGGAGGCTTCTTGACCGATGCCCTAGTCGCCTATTGGTTCTTCCGTCGCTTTGGAGTTGCCGAACACGACCTTGGCCTTGTTTTCTTTGCGGTGCACATATTGAATGCCTGTTCGCACCTCGGAGCGGTGTGGCTGGCTCGTCGTATCGGTCTTGTGAACACGATGGTGTTCACTCATCTTCCGTCGAGTCTGTTTCTCATGGCCGTACCCTTTGCTCCTTCCTTCAAGTGGGCAGTTCTGCTCTTCCTTTGTCGGGAAGCCTTAGTTGAGATGGACGTACCCACGCGCCAGTCTTACGTCGCGGCGCTCGTAAGTCCGAGTGAGCGCACATATGCCAGTGGAATCACAAATCTCGCACGCAACGTATTCTGGGCTGTCGGGTCAGCGGCCGCGGGGTTCTTGATGCAGGCCCTTACTTTCTCCGCTCCGTTGTTGATTGGAGGTGGAGCAAAAGTGACTTACGACATCCTTCTGTACAGGTCGTTTCGTGGGCTAAGACCTCCAGAAGAGATGAAATCCGTACAAACCGTGCGCTGAGCGGCCTCGACCACAATCCGAATAGACCAATTTGTCCAAGACCAATTTGTCGGTTGGCAGAAGTCCTCGGCGGTGCTAGAGTGGCGCTATTCAGCAATGGTGGCAGGACGCGCTATTTACGGCAGCGCGATAATGCTTAGTACTAAATCGGTAGCCTCCTAACCGTCTAGGAGCAGTCCCTCGGTCGATCTCCGGTGCGATGAACCTTCGCGCTTCCCCGCTGAAATTGTTCATCGTGATGTAAAAACCACGAAAGCAAGCGCGGGAGCGCACCCATTCCGCTTTCCCGCAGCTGCCTCCGTACAACATCGTGGAAGGAGAAAACAATATGTCCACTCCCCAAAAGGCAGAGCTCGGCACTTTTACTAAAGACGTTCTTGGACGTTACATCTGCAACGGTCTTGACGAAGCCATCGCCAGCACAAATTCTGCGAACAGCCCGGATGCCCGACCCTTCGATGTGATCGTCGTCGGGGGAGGCTCATTCGGCGCAGTTTTCGCCCAGCACTTCTTTTCCCAGGACACAACCCACAGCCATCGCATCCTTGTTCTTGAGGGAGGTCCGCTCACCATCCCGGAGCACGTGCAGAATCTGCCCGTTTTGGCGGGACTTGGTGTGCCGGGCGCTACCAGCATCCAGGATCTTAGAAATCAAGGCCAATTCGGTTTGGATAAACCTAGAGAGGAAGTATGGGGACTTCCGTGGCACTCATCCACCAAATTCCCTGGGCTTGCATATTGTATCGGCGGCAGGTCTTTGTACTTCGGCGGCTGGTGTCCTCAGCTTCTCGACGAAGAGATGCCGGCAGACCGCTGGCCTCAGGCCGTGATCGATGACCTGGACAACACCTACTTCCGCCAAGCCAGCGAGCAAATTGGCACTAACGAGACCAACGACTTCATTTCCGGTCCCCTACATACCACTCTCCGCCAGATGCTCTTTGATGGCATCCAAGCCGGTATGGTGGCCGACGCCATTCCTCTCAACCAACTTCCGGTGCATCCTCCGGTACAAGCCGACATCGACCAGCTGGAAGCGCCCCTGGCAGTCCAAAGCCAGACCCGGCCTGGATTCTTCCCTTTCAACAAGTTCAGCTCGGTGCCAGTCCTCATCAAGGCAACCCGAGCGGCTTTTTCGGAAAGTAATGGGAGTGACTTCAAAAAGCGGCTCATGGTCGTCGCACGCTGCCACGTAATTCAGCTGCTCACCGAGAACGTGATGGTGAACGGGCAGCTCCTGAAACGAGTGCACACCGTGCAGACAGATCAAGGCCCCATCACTGTACCGCAGGGTGCAGTTGTCGTGGTTGCGCTGGGCACCATCGAGAGCACGCGGCTCTCACTGCTCTCCTTCGGAGATATTCCCAACGCCAATCTCCTGGGCCGCAATCTCATGGCACACCTACGGTCGAATGTCACGATCAGGATTCCGCGCAGTTCGTTGCCTGGACAGCTTCCGCAGGAACTCATGGCGTCCGCCCTGTTCGTTAAGGGAAGGCACCGGCATCCGGATAACAGCGTCGGGCACTTTCACCTGCAGATCACAGCCGCGGGACTGGGCAACCTGGGAACCGACTCCGAAGCCGAGCTATTTAAGAAAATTCCGGATATCGACACGTTTGACGCTTTCGGAAATGCCAACGACCAGTCGGTAGTGATAACCATTCGCGGCATTGGGGAAATGCAGCCCGACAATCCGGCAAACCAGATCCGCTTGGATCCCGAGACAGATGAGTTTGGCCTGCCCCGCAGCTTCGTTTCCTTGCCCGATCCAACCCAGTCCGCGACACCCCAAAGCCAAAAGGATGTGGCTCTGTGGGAGGCGATGGACAGGGCTTCAGACGAGGTAGCAAAAGTCTTTGCCAATGGTTCTGATTTCGAGATTTTTGCCGGCAACGGTCCGGTGAAAGTCCCGACCAATAGCGATCTCCGCGCTGTATTTCCTTACACTCCAGGACGAAGAGACGGAATAGGAACGACTCATCACGAAACCGGCACGTTGCGGATGGGTGTAGATGCGAACAATTCGGTCACCAATTCCGACGCCCGCCTCCACGGAGTTGCGAACACCTATATTGCCGGTCCCGCGTTATTTCCGATCATGGGATCACCGAATCCAATGCTGACCGGCGTAGCTCTGGCACGCCGTTTGGTTGACAGACTGGCCCTCGGCGGTCTCATGCCGTCAGCCCAGCCAAGCGTTCCAGATCCTGGATTTGCACCGCTGTTTGCCGGAACAGCCAGTACCTTCAATGCTTGGCAGGTTGCAGGACAGGGAAACTTCTCGCTGATCAGCGGTGAAATCGTGGCTGAGCCGGGGAGCGACCTCGGCCTGTTCTACCTGGCGACACGGTCTTTTGGCGACTTTACCCTGAAACTGGAATTCAAGCTGGGCCGCATCGACGACAACTCAGGCATCTTGATTCGATTTCGCAATCCAAGACTCCCGGTACCCGACCGTAATCTTCCTGGGGTCTCCCATCCCTACAACAATCAGGCATTCGTAGCAGTGGATACCGGCTTTGAAGTACAGATTGACGAATTCGCCAGGGGAAATCCTGACGGACTCGACGAGCACCGCACGGGTGCAATCTATGGAATTCCAATCGGCAGGAATCCCGGTCAACAGGACTATCAGCGTGGCCCTGCCCTAGTCCCTGGACAATGGAATACTTACGAGATTGAAGTCGGAGACAACACGTACACGGTTCGGCTCAATGGTCAGCAAACAACGAAGTTCACCAATGTTGATCTGTTTCGGGGCAAGTCACCTGCCACCGATCCTGACTCCGGTTATATCGGTGTGCAGTCACACACCGGACTTGTAACCTTCCGGAATATCCAAATCATGGCTCAGGCGCCCGCACGCGCGATGCGCCCAGCAGAAATCAGCCGCGTTGAGGCAATTCACGGCGTCGAAATGCCCGTCGAAGCGGCAGAGGAAGAACCAATCGTTGCAGACGATAAAAAGAAGCCTGTAAAGAAGAGTGCGTGAGATCGATGCACTGTCAGAATGAAGTGGCGATGAACTGAACAGTAAAAGTCTTTCAGGAAGACATCTCTTTCCACAAATCCGAGTTGGAGAAGCGAGAGGCGAGGTTCCGGGCGAATCGTCGGCCGACAGGAAGTAATCGATCAAGCCGCGACCCCGAGGGGTTGCAGGCCAGCTACGAGATCCAACAAAAGGGGTCTGTGAGAAGTCTGAGGGCGGCTTTCAGGGAAAAGAAGTTTCTTTAAACAGGCGAACGCCACTGCATTTCGGCAGTGGCGTTCATGGTTGCGGGGGGCGGATTTGAACCGCCGACCTTTGGGTTATGCGATCTGACTCACCTTTCGATGAGAGTCGGACTGTACCTTCATCCCCGAGGGATGCTCGCCATCCAGTCTCTACGCCTTCCCCCACCATTCCGGGGGCTTGGTTCGGTATTGCCCTATCGCTCGCGCGACGTAGGTTCCACCGACTTTGACGAGTAATCTTCCGGCACATTGCTGCACCGGACGCCCAGTTTGCAACGCTCAATTGGAATCCCAAGGAACTCTTAGGAATCCTAAGGAGCGACAGGTTATGAGCCCAACGAGCTACCAGACTGCTCCACCCCGCCTATGCATCATAACAACCGTTATCAGCACCGTCAAACCACCGGCTTCCTCGATTTCGAGCGGTACAGTCTCCCATCATTGTGGCGGCATTGCGTTCGCGGATCACCACTTTGCGACAGAGGTATTGAATAATTCAAATTTCCGCGCCGCTCGATTCTCAGACCAATAAATCAGAGTTGTCAGCCGGCATCTTAGTTCTTTAACTTGTGTCTCTCACAAGCCGCGACGATCTTTGTCGGATCAATGGCCTCATCGTCTATCTGTTCTTCCAAAATCTTTCCATCTTTTCCAATCAGAAAATTCACTCGCCGCGCAGCCTTATATTTATTCGTGTAGATGCCGTATTGGTGCGTAGCCTCGCCGCCCCAATCACTGAGCAGCGGGAAAGTAACGCCGATTTGATCTGCGAATGCTTTGTTCGCGAAGGGACTGTCCATGCTCACACCCAGGACCTGGGTGTCGGCGGCTTCCAGCTTCTTCAAGTTCTGCTGGAAGTTCTTCATCTGCTCCGTTCAACCCCCGGTGAAGGCAAAGATATAGAACGCCAGCGCGACATTCTTCTTGCCTCGATACTGGTCGAGGCTTACGTCTTTCAAATCTTTTCCATCGAAGTATTGCAGCTTGAAATCGGGCGCAACGTCTCCGACTTTGAGCTTGGGCGGCGGAGCCGCTGGCTTCTTGTCCTCACCGAACGACTGCTGCAAAAGTGCCGCACTCCCCAAAATCAACAAAAACCACATTGCCATCTTACTCGTTAATCCTCTGCGCATACGGTTCTCCAGTTTGACAAAGCATCACAGCGTACTCTTGGCCGGTAATCGAGGTCAACGGAAAACCGGCAATTCTGATTGCTTAAATTAGCCCATAACATTACATTTCTTGCAGCAACAGAACCAGTAAACCGCCAACCTCGTATCAGGATGACCTGCCGGACGCGCAAGTCGGGTACCTCAAAAACATTCATTCTCGAAGATTGGGTCCTGGGATGAGTCTCAATACTCTCAACGATATTTTCTTTGCCGTGGTCGAACGTCAGCAAGACTCCGTGATGATGTATCGCCAAGACGGTCAATGGGTCTCCATCAGTTCGCAGGAGTTCTTTCGTCGTGTCATCGGGCTCGCACGCGCGTTGGAAAGCTGGGGCATCTCCAAAGGCCACCGGATCGCCATTCTCAGCGAAAACCGTCCGGAATGGGCGCTCACCGATTTCGCCTGCCTGCTGCTCGGGGCCGTGACTGTACCAATCTATTCCACTCTGACTGGTGAACAGTCCGCCGAAATTCTTCGAGACTCAGGCGCTCGGATCATCGCCGTCTCCACCGAGCAACAACTGCAAAAGCTTCTCTCGATTCGCGATCGCACAGCAGTCGAGAAGATATTAGTCATGGATGATCTCAATACCGAGGGCGCCATCCCGATCCATAAATTGATGAAGGCAGGCCCGGTGGAACGCGATCCGAAGTTCGAGACCCGTGCCCGGTCGGTCAAGCCAGAAGATTTGGCCACCATCATCTACACCTCAGGCACCACCGGAACGCCTAAGGGCGTCATGCTTACTCATGGAAACATTGCCTCAAATATCTCGTACTCTTTGCAGGGTTTTGACCTTCGCCCCGGGGAAATCAGTATTTCATTTCTTCCTTTGTCGCATGTAACCGCCCGACACGCGGATTTGGCCCTTCTCTACCATGGTGTGATACTTGCTTACTGCCCCTTTATCGAACAACTCTCTCAAGCCCTGCTCGAAGTAAAGCCCACGGTCTTCCTCGGCGTCCCACGAGTTTACGAAAAAATCTATGCCCAGGTTGAACATAAGGCTAAACGATTTCCCACGCGCGCGCTCTATCGCTGGGCCCTCCACGTCGGACGCGCCCACAAATCCGAAACTGTCGCTGGCAAGACTCCCCATTCCCTCAGTTGGAAACTGGCCGCCCGGCTCGTTTTTTCACAAGTGCGCGCCGGTCTTGGTGGGCGTGTAAGGATATTTATTTCCGGGGGAGCTCCGCTGGGCCGGGAACTCGCCGAGTGGTTTGCGACCATCGGCATTCGCATTCATGAAGGATATGGTCTCACCGAAACCTCACCCGTAATCGCGGTCAACACTCCTCTCGCCCACAAGCTTGGTACGGTGGGAGAGATTCTGCCCAATATCGAAGTCCGCATTGCCGATGATGGAGAAATCCTCGTCCGTGGTCCCTCGGTTTTCCAGGGCTATTGGAACCGCCCGGAAGAGACTACGGGCGCATTTGTAGACGGCTGGTTTAAAACGGGTGATATCGGAACGATTGACCGCGACGGATTCCTCTCCATCACCGATCGAAAGAAAGACTTGATCAAGACCTCGGGGGGGAAGTTCATCGCTCCGCAACCCATCGAGAATTCGCTGAAACACAACCCGCTGGTGGGCACTCCTGTCATAATTGGTGACAAACGCAAATTCCCCGCCTTGATTATTTCGCCTTCTTTCCCTGCTCTGGAGCAATGGGCGCGTGCCCACGGTATCGCTTTCTCTTCCAGCCAAGACCTCATCCGCAACAAGAAAGTGCAGGAGCTTTATGACGGCATTGTGGCAGAGGTCAATCAAAACTTGGCCCGCTTTGAAAAATTGAAGAAAGTTCTACTAGTACCAGATGAATTCTCTGCAGAAAGTGGGGACTTGACTCCTACCATGAAGCTTCGCCGCCGCATGGTGGAGGAGCGCTACCACGATCTCATAGAAGAAATGTACAAAGAGGCGGAAAACACCCCGTCGCCTGAAGCTGTCGACCGAAGTTGACGGATTTTCCACGGACGCCACTATTTACTACAATAAGGATATGACCGACGCATTGATAATCGCCGGCCGCGAATTTCGTTCTCGCCTGATCATCGGTACCGGCAAGTACAAGTCCTTCCAGGAAACCGCCCGCGCCTTGGAAGCCAGCGGCGCCGAGATGGTCACGGTTGCAGTACGCCGCGTGAATCTGGACCGCAGCAAAGAATCGCTGCTCGACCTCATCGATCCAGACGAATATTTTCTGCTCCCCAATACCGCCGGCTGCTATGCCGCCGAAGAAGCTATCCGAACTGCTCGCCTGGCACGCGAGGTCGGCCTATCCAGTTGGATCAAGCTGGAAGTAATTGGTGATCAGCAAACGCTCTATCCCGACGTGCAGGCGACCCTCGAAGCCACCCGCGTCTTGGTGAAGGAAGGCTTCACGGTTCTCCCCTATACGTCTGATGATGTCGTTTTTGCCAAGCGCCTGCTCGATGCGGGTGCTTCCGCTGTCATGCCGCTGGGCGCTCCCATCGGCAGTGGTCTTGGAATCCAGAATGCCGCTAATATCCGCATCCTGCGGGAAATTATTACTGGGGTGCCGCTGATCGTCGATGCTGGAGTAGGGACGGCTTCCGACGCAGCCATCGCCATGGAGCTGGGAGCCGATGCGGTATTGATGAACACCGGGATTGCCGGCGCCCAGGATCCCGTGCTGATGGCTGAAGCCATGAAGCACGCCGTGATCGCCGGACGCCAGGCATACCTCGCGGGGCGAATGGCCCGCAAACTCTATGCCACTGCCAGTTCCCCAATGGAAGGAATTCTGCGTTAGTTCCCGAGTCGTCGTTGAAAGCGGCTGTATAACCCGCTTAGCTACGATCATCAGCCTCGATCGGCAGCCTGCTGCGAATTCAATAAAAGAAGGCGGCTCTGAGCCGCCTTCATTTCCAGACCTGTTAAACCTCAGAGCATCTTCACACTTTCCACGTGGATGGAATCGTTAGCCACGTGACCCGTGACGGCCACGTGATGTCCTTCGTGCCCTTTGAGCGCATCCGGGTTGTCCACGCTCAGGACCTTCTGGCCCTTGTCAGTGACCACCACCATGCTCGCCCCGGCATCGAGGCACTTCTTGGTGCATGCTTCCTGGCCCGCGACAGCGCCCTTCGCTCCACACTTCGAATCGCTGACCCAGCCCTTTACAGTTTCCGCTTTGTTCTTATCTTTGGCGGAAACCGCCACCACCATCAAGAACACCATGCATAGAGCGAAACAAATCAGCAGTACCTTCTTCATAGATTGAGTCTCCTAACGTTTGACGGCGTGCAGCCGCGAATTGTGATTCCAGGAATTCATTTTCCTGGCGTCAATTGCTCGAATACTTGTGAGCAAGTCCTCATTGATTAATTGAGCCTGCAACGACAAAAAAGTTACACCACCCTTAGGGCGCCGAAGTTTCAGGGAATATATCACAACCAAGGTTAAGCGGTAAGGTTCAGCGGTACGCACGGCGCAACGCTCATCCCTTACTTTCGCATCTCGTTAGTGGCTGGTATGGGCGGATTCATTGGCGCAGGAGTGACATACACTACCTCCCCGGGACGCGCATAGTGAAGTTGTTCCCGGGCTTCCTTTTCAATGCTCCTGGAATCTGTCTGAAGCGCTTTGATCTGCTGGCCGTAACGGCCATTTTCCTGTTGCAAACCATCGATTTCAATCCGCAGAGCGTTGTACTCTGCCTGCTTTTGGCGGTACACAACCATGCCGTTCGCGCCAAACATGACGTGCAGGAATAACCACACGGTCAGCAGTACAACCGCACCCGTGGCTACACGTCGCCGCGCACTGTATAACGTCATCCAAACCGGGCGCCAGCGTACGATGATCTTTGCAGCAAACGCCTCGGCTTGTGGGACGCGCTCCGCCACCGATCGCAAACTCGTTTCCGGTCGCGGTAATGTAGTCCGAATTTTGAACGACCGGTTTATTCGAAAATCCATTGCTTGGCCACGGTGCTCAGCTTCTTCAGACCATCTTCGCTGCGAGCCTCGGAGTACACCCTTACCACCGGTTCCGTCCCGGACAGCCGGTAACACACCCACGATCCATCTTCGAACACAAGCTTCAGGCCATCTTTGCGCACCACTTCGCTGACCTTGTGGCCGAAGAATTCTCGCGGATCTGACCGTAGCTTTTCAGTGAACTTCTCTTTCACCTCCGGCGTCAAGCGGAAGTTTTCACGTTGTGGGTAAAAGGAACCAACATCGGCAAATAATTCTTTGAGCTGCCGTCCCAGGGACTTGCCCCGACGCGCCACCATCTCACAGCATAAGAGGCCCGCCAGAATGCCATCCTTTTCCGGTACGTGCCGCCGGATCGAAAGACCCGCGCTCTCTTCGCCACCGATAGCGATTTTGTCCTGCTTGATAAGCTCACCAATGTATTTGAAGCCTACCGGAGTTTCGTGCAGTTCAGCCCCATGCTTTTTCGCCAGAGCGTTGATCAGGTTCGTCGTGGCTACCGACTTGGCCACTCCGTTCTTCCATCCACGACTCTCCACCAAATAATCGAACAGCAGGGCAATGATGTAGTTGGGTTGGACAAAACTTCCATCCTGATCCACGATTCCAAATCGGTCTGCGTCACCATCGGTGGCGATTCCCAGTTGTGCTTTCGTCTGCCGCATCGCTTCTCGCATCTCATTCAAGAGGTGATCGTCGGGCTCGGGCGCGTGCCCGCCGAACAGAACGTCGCGATAGTCATGGACCGTCGTCACCTCGATGCCCGCCTCGCGTAGCAATGCATCTGAATATCCTCGCGCCGCTCCCCACAGTGGATCAAACACAATGCGCAGCCGAGCTTTCTTGATTTCAGTTAGGTCAACGATCTCACGCAATCGCCCAAGATACATGCGGCGAGGGTCAAGATTTTCTGACGGTGTATTTTCGAGAGGCCGCTTCCCTGCCCCCCGGCTCGCTGCCCATGCATCATAAGCAGCAATTTCCTTCTCGATCGCCTTCGTGACTTCGGGTAATGCCGGCGCTCCATCTGGCGTGGAAAATTTGATGCCGTTATATTCGGGAGGATTATGCGAAGCCGTGAAATTGACCGCGCCATCGGCCTGCGCCTGAGTCACCGCATAAGAAATCGCCGGGGTCGGTGCCGCATCTGCAATTATTAGCGGCGCAATTCCAGACGAGGAAAAGATCTCGGCCGCGATTGAGCAAAAAGTCTCGCCCAAAAAACGTGGGTCGCGCCCAACGATTACCCTGGCTCCGGCGGGCTTCTGCGAGATCACATAGCGAGCAATGCCATGCAGAGCGCGGCGAACGTTGGCAAAAGTAAATTCTTCCGCCATGATGGCTCGCCAGCCTGACGTTCCGAATTTGATTTGCGTGGACAAATTGAAGAATTTTGCGAGACCGCGTTTCATAAACAGTGTCTCACGGTATCGTCACGGCAAGAATTCGATGTTGATGGTGTGGAGCTGTGTTTTCCGATGTTTTTGAGGTGATGAGTGTGGGGAATCTTCGAGGCGTTATCAAAACTTACCGCGCCCGCCCTGAAGGCAGTCTCCCGCCCCCAGTTTTCCCCTTGCTCTTGTGCTGTCGCCACGGCATCTGCCAGTATCACGTACAAGACATCAAGCGAATGGTGTGGAACAATGAGCTCTCCCCCGGTTCGAGCGTTACCTCTAGTACCCGCACGAATTGGTTTTCGTATCTGAGGTGATGGTGAGGCTCCAGGCTTGTGGGCATGGGTTCCCTGAGTGTTGTTGAATGGGAGGGCGCAGGTGAGACAGCAACCGCCGGAGCTTTTGCCCGCTTAAGCTCGACTTCGATGTCTTCCATGGGTCCATTCGATAGATTCTGGACGGCGTATCGCTCGGGTTCTGTCCATGTCACCGTTCCCGGCTCGGGGCGCGACTCCCGGGAAGTTCCGTCCGGCAAAGTCATGCGAATATAGCTTCCGGTGAGAGCAACAATGATCTTCGCTGGATGTCCTTCCATGTCCCTTTTTTCGTGAGGTCCATAGTGGACGCGGAGAACGCGAATGCGATCGTTCTCGAATTCTACTTTCACGACCTTCGAATTTACCGCGACCGGCTCCTGGGCAAGCAGGGGAGCAGCAAAGGCCAGTGCAAGAAGAACTCGCATGTGCCACCTCCACCAATGTACGAGTTTAAGCCGATCTTCCTGACGAGATATTACTAGAGGCTGATTCCCAAACAGTGAGGCCAAAACCTATTTATGAAATCCGCTCTAGGATCAAGATGACCGAGGCCGCGCGATTGGTCCTGCACTTGTCACCGGGATGTCGCTTGCAACCTTGCCGCGTAGTCCATAGATTTAAGCCGATCGACTGATTCTATATGACTGACAAGAAAATCGTTCTCACCACTGCCGGATCGCAACAGGAAGCACAGCGAATCGCTCACACGCTGGTCGACCGCCGCCTCGCGGCCTGCGTCAATATCGTTCCGCAGCTCCGGTCAATCTATCGCTGGCAGAATAAGGTCGAGGATGCACAGGAATGGTTGCTGCTTATCAAGACGACAAACCAGGCTTTCGGACGCGTCCGGGATACCATCCGCGAACTGCATTCATATGAGCTGCCCGAGTGCGTATCCGTCTCCGTTGAAGATGGCAGCGGGGCTTACTTGGACTGGATCAGTGAATCTGTGGATTGAACGACAAAATAAAAAGCGGCGAGGAGTTCTCGCCGCTTCTTTGCCGCTGAATGTAGCTTAGTGCTCGCGACGGTCTTCGCGTTTGTCGTTACGGTCGTGACGGAGGTCGCGCTGGTCATGTCGCACATCGCGATGGTCGCCCCGCAGATCGCGCCGATCGTGGTTAATGTCACGCTGGTCGCGGTTGCGATCCGCGCGATCACCACGCAGGTCGCGCCGGTCACGTATAGCATCGCGCCGGTCGCCATTCAAATCCCGGCGGTCCTTCTGAAGGTCAGCGCGGTCTTTCGCGACGTCTGCAGTGTCGTGATCGCGCTCATCCCGTCGCAGTTCGGCACGGTCGCGGTTCAGGTCGCGTCGGTCACCGTTAATATCCCGACGATCCTGATTGAGATCGCGGCGATCATGGTTGATGTCGCGCTGATCGCGGTTACGGTCGGCACGATCGCCGTTCAGATCACGCCGGTCCTTACGTACGTCGCGGCGGTCTCCGCGGAGATCTCGCTTGTCTTTGCGAAGGTCTCTTTGATCCTGATTCTGATCGGATGGGCCCGGAACAGGCTGGCTGCTCTGGCCAAAAGCAACTAGTGAAGTCAGCAACAATAATGTTAGACCGATTAGGCTTCGTCGCATTTTCTCTCTCCTAAGAATCCTGCGCTACACATCATTTCAACCCGGGCAGCATAGGAAAGTTGCGTCCCAAGTTTGCGCGCTAATTAGTTGGATTAAACGCCTTTGTTGTGACGACGCGAGTACTTTAGTAACTTTAGCTGGGAGTCTACGGGGAATTAGTGGTGAATATCCGCGGCGCATCCAAACTGTGCACAGCATCGGGCGCTTCGGCGGGCGGGCGGTATCACTGTGATCGGCGCTGTTCCCCGCGCTCGATCACGCGCCGAGCACGGCCCATAAATGTCTAGATCGCGTTCAACGCCTGATCCAAATCAGCAACGATATCTTCGACGTTTTCGATCCCCACCGAAATTCGCACCATCCCATCGGTAATACCGATCTGCTTCCTTCCCTTTTCGCCCAGGGCCGCGTGCGTCATGGTCGCAGGATGCGAGATCAGCGTCTCGACGCCACCCAGTGACTCGCCCAGCGAACACACCCGTACCTTCTTCAGCATCTTGCCGGCATTCGAAAGCGAACCGGTTTCAAAAGTGATCATGGAACCAAAGCCAGTCATCTGCCGCCTGGCCAACGCGCGCTGCGGATGGCTGGCCAATCCAGGATAGAAAACTTTCTTCACCTTCTTGTGCTGATCCAGAAATTCCGCAATCACTCTGCCGTTGGCGTCATGCTCCTTCATTCGTGCAGCCAAGGACTTCACGCCGCGCAACACCAGCCAACACTCAAACGGGGACAATATGGCGCCCACGGCCTTCTGCACAAACGCCAGCTTTTCCGCCTGCTCTGTTTTCGTGCAGACCACAACCCCGCCTAGCCCATCGCTGTGCCCGTTGAGAAACTTGGTCGTGGAATGCACCACCATGTCGGCGCCCAGCGCGATGGGTTGCTGAAAATATGGCGACATGAAAGTGTTGTCCACCACCAACTCAACTTTCTTGCGGTGGCAAATCTCGCTGATCGCGCGAATATCGCTCAACGTCATCAGCGGATTGGTCGGTGTCTCCACGTACACCATGCGAGTGTTCTTCCGGATCGCTCGCTGCACGTTCGCCGCATCGGACGTGTCCACATAAGTGAACTCCATGCCAAAGTCCGCCAGCACCTGGTTGAATAATCGCGGCACACCGCCATACAAATCATGCCCGCAAACCACGTGATCTCCAGCCTTCATCGTGGTGCAGATGGCATTGATGGCCGCCATCCCGCTGGCGAATACTCGTGACGCGCTTCCGCGTTCGAGGGCAGCCAGATTTTGTTCCAGCCGGTCACGCGTGGGATTCGACACTCGCGAGTATTCGTACCCTTTATGTTTCCCCAGTTCCTGCTGGACGTACGTCGATGTCGGATAGATCGGGACCGTCACGGCCCCGGTAAGTGGATCGGGCTCCTGGCCAACGTGAATGGCGCGAGTGGCAAAGCCTGGCAGTTTATTCTTGGCCATGAATTTTCCGCACAAAAAACTGTGATCGAGACGTTACTTGCAACGTCTCCTAAATTCTCACTATCTAAATCCCGCCCTCAAAAATCTTCTTCGACAAATACCGTTCCGCCGAGTCCGGAATCATGGTGACCACACGCTTGCCAGTGCCCAAGCGGTGCGAGACTTCAAGTGCCGCATGAACGTTGGCCCCGCCACTCGATCCTGCCAGCACTCCTTCCCTTGCGGCCAACTTCTTCACCATGCCGAACGCGTTCTCATCATTGACCATCAGGACTTCGTCGCACACCGCAGGATCGAAATTCTTGGGAATAAAACTTGAGCCAATGCCTTCCACCTTGTGCTTACCCGGCGGGCCACCTCCCAGCACCGATCCCTGCGTCTCTACCGCAATGGCCAGCACCTCAGGCAGTCGCTGTTTCAGGTATCGAGCGACGCCGGTAAAAGTCCCCGCTGTTCCAACGCCGATCACCATTGCGTCAATGCGACCTTCCATCTGTTCGAAGATTTCCTGTGCGGTGGTTTCGAAGTGATACTCAGGATTGGAAGGATTTTCAAACTGCGATGCCATGAATGCTTTGGGATCACTGGCGGCCATCTTCTTTGCCTGCTCAATTGCTCCCATCATCCCCTCAGCGTCCGGGGTGCGAGTCACCTCGGCGCCGAGGGCTCGCATGATCATGACTTTTTCTTCGGAGAAACGTTCCGGCACGAACAGCGCAACCCTGTAGCCGCGATTCACTCCTATGAGCGCCAGCCCGATTCCGGTGTTGCCCGCGGTCGCCTCAACAATAGTGCCTCCGGGTCGCAGTTTTCCCTCTTCTTCGGCGCGGCGAATAATTCCAATGGCCGCGCGATCTTTCACGCTGCCTCCGGGATTCAGGTATTCCAGCTTGGCGTAGACATCTGCTGCGCCGCGAGGAACAAGTCTCTTGAAATGCAGGATGGGGGTTTCTCCCACCAGTTGAGTGATGTCATCGGCGACTCGCAGGCGGGAACTTTCCACAGTTTTCATTCGCAGCTTACAGGGTACGGAAGCCGAGGCGCAAGCGTCAATCGCACCTCGCTGCCTGACAATCAGATTGTGGAGGATTGTTTGCTCGGCTTATTGCGTGCCGTTCGAGGCCCGCTGCTGGCCGGCGTAGTACCCGCTCTTGGTGCGGACAACGAGCTTGTTATAGCCGTGCGCTCGGGCGTCCACGTGGACCGTCCGATAGCCACCCGTGCTCCGCGGGTTTGTAGGCTTGTAACCGATCGTATATTGATTGCGAATGTCATGAGCTACGGTGCGGCTGATCGCGTCTACTTCATCCAGCGTTCTGGGGAAAAACGAGATTCCTCCCGTCCGCTCCGCCATCGTGTCCAAAGCCCTGCGGGCACGTCGCGCCTTCTCTTCGCCCAGAATTCCGATGGCATACACCGTAGGCCCATTTTCTTGCTGCAACCGCCGCACAGCTTGTTCCAGAGATTCGCGGCTGGCATTATCTTCGCCATCGGTCACCACAAATAGAACCTTGCGCTCCAGCTTGGTGTTCCTCTTCAAATGGTCTGCCGACGCGACTACCGCATCGTACAACGCAGTTCCGCCACGAGCTTCGATTTTCTCCAAGGCTTCCTTGAGCCTATTGATGTCGGCAGTAAAATCCTGATCAAGATAGTACTCATCATTAAAATTGACGATGAATACTTGATCCTGTGGATTACTGGATCGCACCAGATTCAGCGCCGCCTGGTTTACCTTCTGCCGCTTTTCCCGCATGGAGCCCGAGTTATCGATGACGACCGCCATCGCCACCGGAATATCTTCGTGACGAAAAGACGTGATGGCTTGCGGTTTGCCATCTTCAAGGACCGTAAACGCGCCCTTCTCCAGATTCGTGATCATGTGCTGCTTGTCGTCCAGCACGGTGGCGTGCAGCACGACTTCTTCGACTTCTTTCTTAAAAACAAAGACGCTGTTGTCGTTGCCTTCAGGCTGTTGCCCCGCTTCAGCACCTGGCTGTCCTTGTTGCGGGGCTCCTTGGGGCGCAGCCTGTTGCTGTGGCCCGGCCCCTGGCTGAGCCGGTGCCGGAGCTTCGGCTGGCTGCTGTCCCGCAGGCGGTTGTTGCTGACTTGTCCCGGCGCTGTTTGGAGTTGGATTGGCCGCTTGGCCGGCAGCCGCCCCCTGAGAAGGGCTGCCAGGAGGCGGCGCTGCCGCCGGCTGAGTTGGTGTTTGGGCCGAAACGCAGAATACGAGGGAAAACAGGCCAATTACGAGTAGGAGTGCATGATTATTCCGTAGGTGCATAGTAGCCGGTTTTGGCATAGACGCGCAGCGGCGGCAATCCCTTTGGTGGCATTAACTTTACTTTTATTTTACGCCACTTGCCGTCGTGTGTTCCATTCTTTGGACGGTAACCGAGCATGTATTGGTTGCGTAGCTCGATACCAATCTTTGTCGCCACATCGGCTAAGTCGTTCGGGTTATCAATGGTAAATGTCCGTCCCCCAGTAAGTTCCGATACATCGCTCAGCAATGCCGGGCCCAGGCGCTCCTCTTCTGTTGGAAAATAGTGGTCGTAAATGCCGATGGCATAAACAAGTACATCAGCTTCCTTTACTAATGACTTGATCTCGCCTTCCGTATACCGGCTGTGGTTGTCACCGCCATCCGAGATGATCAAGAGCGCCTTCTTGGAATATTTTGCCTGCCGCATTTTGCTGACGCCCAGATAGATAGCATCCAGCAGGGCTGTCCGGCCCTTGGGCACGGTGTACACCAGTTTTCCCTGAATATCTTCAATGGATTGCGTAAAGTCCGAGATTTCCTCCGGCTTGTCGGCAAAAGTAACCATGAAAAACTCGTCTTGCGGGTTGGCAGTTTTGAAGAACTCTACCACTGCCTCCCGTGCCCGCTCGATCTTGCTGCTCATGCTGCCGCTCATGTCGAAAATTACGCCCAGAGAAACCGGCGCGTCCTCGCTGGAGAACGACTTGATCTCCTGCGCCTCTTTCCCCTCGAAAACGGAGAAATTATCCCGATCCAGCCCGGTAACCAGGCGATTCATGGGGTCGGTAATAGTTACCGGCACAAGCACTAAATCCACATTCGACTTAAAGGGTTTGGTGTGAGTCTTCAGCGAAGGATCGAGAAACTCTTTGTCTTTAGGTGCCACCGCCAATGGGTCCACGCGCGGATGCACATGTACATCGTTGGTCTCGCTCTGGGCGAGGGCAGAAGAAACAAGGAACGTCGTTAAGAAGGCAAAGGTCAGTAACCCGGCGAGATAAAAGAAACCGTTCAGGCGCAGCCTGGATCTCGCAGGGGTCCTGGAAGGGGGCGATGGGATGTCCCGGTCTCGAATCTCAGGGCGAGAGGACCCGCGCCTATATTGGCGGGCCATAAAACACCTCATTGCCGCTGATACTACCACAGGAATTCACGAGTGGTTTCAGCTTTATTGTCATCTTTTCGATGCCAGAGATACGCACAAGTTTGCTCACTAGAGTTCCCGTTTTGGTTACAAAAGAACGCCCGCGCCATGGCTCTTGCTACAATTCAACGTTTCCTCCCATGGCGAACATTGCACCCTTTCGTGCCCTGCGCTACGACCCGCAGCGTGTCTCCCTATCCCAGGTTGTTACCCAGCCTTACGACAAGATCTCGCCCGACATGCAGAGAAAATATTATGCTGCAAGTCCTTACAATCTGGTGCGGGTGATCCTCGGCCAAACGCATCCCGGTGACAACTCCCAACAAAATGTCTACGCTCGCGCCGCTGCTTCGTTTCACGATTGGCGCCGCCAAGGCATTTTTTTGCAAGACGCAGAGCCATCGCTCTATGTCTACTCACAACGTTTCAGCATGCCAAATGCCAAAGTCGAAGCGGAACGGCGGGCGTTTATCGCGCTGGGACGGGTCGAGGATTACCCCGCCGGCGTAGTGTTTCGTCACGAGCAGACACTGGCCAAACCTAAGGCAGATCGCCTTGACCTGCTGCGGGCCACCCGGGCCCATTTCGGCCAGATCTTCATGCTCTACAGCGATAACGGAGAGATAGAAGCGCTCCTTTCACCCGACGGTTTACCCATTATTGAAGTAACCGACGAATACGGCGTGCTTCACCGGGCATGGAAGGTCTCTGATTCGGGCGTGATCAATCTCATTACTGGCAATATGCGTGACAAGAAGCTGATCATCGCCGACGGTCACCACCGTTACGAGACAGCTCTCAACTATCGTAACGAGAGACGGTCCACGGCGGCGGCTGCCGCAACCGGGGCTCCCCGTGAATCTTCCGCCGAGACCAGTCTCCTGCGCCCCAATCATGGCGAAGATGCACCTTACGAGATGGCCATGATGACATTCGTAAATATGAACAGTCGGGGACTGGTCATTCTTCCGACCCATCGTGTCGTACATGGCCTGGCAGCCTTTTCCGCGGAATCGCTGGCGGCCGGAGCCCGTGCTTATTTCACTGTTGACGAGATCGATGCCTCCATTGACGCACCCCGGGCCATCACCACTTTGCGTGAAGCGGGTGCTTCAGGAACAGCGCTGTTGGCGGTAACTGCATCGCGCGTTTACTTGATGCACTCCCCAAAAGCGCTGGGCTCGCAGGCTTTTGCCGGTCTATCTTCACGTCAGCAAGCGCTTGATGTGGTCCAGTTGCACAAGTGCCTGCTGCAAACTGTGCTTAAGCTTTCGGAAGAATCCATTCGCGATCAGAAAAACATCACCTACGTTCGCGAGGCCGCTGAAGCCATGGCTCAGGTGCGTGGCGGCAATGCCAACGTTGCATTCCTTATGAACCCGGCAGGGGTGGAGCAAGTTCGTGAGATTGCCTTAAGCGGAGAAGTCATGCCTCAGAAATCGACTGATTTCTATCCTAAGCTGCTCAGTGGGCTCACAATTTATGCATTGGAATAGGCGTCTGCTGGCACTTGTCCTCGTGCTGCTCGTGACCAATGCCCCATCGGCAGACGAAAAGCGGATTTCGATTTATTCGACAGCCGCGAACTATTCCCTTCCCCTGATCGAACGCAACGGCGGGGATTACGTCGGCCTGCTCGAAATCCTCGATCCCCTCGGTTCCGTAAGCGCCCGGACTAACGGCCTCCGCTGGAAGATTCGCTACAACAATGTTGAGGGCGAATTCACCTCCGGCAAGTCACGTGCTCAGATACGCGGCAAAGAGTTTGATCTGCCGGCTAATTTCCTGCTGGAACATGGCAGAGGGCTGGTGCCTGTCTCTTTCTTAGGTACCTTGCTCCCCCGCTTTCTTGGTGGTCCTGTCACTTTTCACGAAAGCGCGCGGCGGCTGTTCGTCGGCAAGGTCGCCACCCAATTCACCGCTGAACTCAGCCGGACCACTCCTCCGCGGCTCATCATGAATTTCACTTCGCCAGTGAATCCCACCATCGCTACCGAGCCCGGCCGGCTACGTATGGTTTTCCTCCGCGAACCGCTGCTCCCTCCCGGAGCGCAGACTCTGAACTTCGCAGACCAGACCATCTCCTCAGCTACATTCGCAGAAAACAACGGGACCGCCGAGGTCACGGTAGTGGGCGATGCATCACTAATGGCAACCTTCAGTAACGATGGCCGAACGATCACCATTGCGCCGGCGCCGCAGAGGCCCGCGCCACCCGTCGCTCCAACCCCGAACACTGCGGTGCAGTCTGCGGTGCAGTCCGCGCCGCCGTCGATACCGCCGTCGCCTTCACCACCGCCCGCCTCTACCACTGTTCCCGCCACCAGCGCTAATCATCAGGCCGCCTATGTGGTGGTGGTGGATGCCAGCCATGGCGGCGACGAGCGTGGCGCCGCTTTGACTGACAAGCTCGCGGAGAAAGATGTGACCTTGGCAATCGCCCGACGTTTGCGGCAGGAACTTGAGAATCGTGGAATATCGGTCGTGATGCTGCGCGATTCCGACGCCACCGTCAACCTTGATCAGCGCGCGGCCTTAGCTAACAATGCCCGCCCCGCAATCTTCGTGACCGTGCATGCCTCCAGTCAGGGAAACGGGGTTCGACTCTACACCGCGCTCATCCCTGCCGGTGGAGAAAACCGTGGCAACTTTCTCGATTGGGATACCGCGCAATCTTCCTTTGTCCCGGCTAGCCAAAACGCTCTCGCGCTTGTCGTGAACGAACTGCAAAAGAAACAAATCACGGTCAGAACCATGTCCGCGCCTCTGCGCCCGCTGAACAACATTTCAGCTCCCGCGTTGGCGTTAGAAGTTGCCCCCTCAGACAAGGACATCGCGCAATTGCTTTTGCCCGATTATCAGCAAACCATCGCCGGCGCCGTCGCCAGTGGAGTGGCGGCACTACGCGACAAGACCACACAAACAGGTGCGCAACCATGATCCGTCCCGGCATGATTCCACGCCATCTCGTCATCGGAGTCGGTGCGATGGTGCTGGTGGTGCTGCTCATGGGCATTTACGTTTGGCATATGCGAGGCCGGGCCTCTGAACTTCCGGCGGCGCAGACCGATACGCGGCCGGTTACCGCCCCAGTTGCTGGTCCGACTGAGCAAATCACGCTGTATGTCGCCCATGACAATCCTGGAATCCTGCGGCCGCAATCAGCCCGTATTCCGCTGCCTTCGGGACGTCAACAGCGCGCCGAAGAACTGCTTCGCGCCTTGGTTAACGTCTACCTCGACAGTGCCTCGCCTCATCCGCTGCCGCGCGGCGCCGAGGTCCGCAACGTTTATCTGGTACCGCCGGATTTGGCTGTCATCGACACCAATTCCGCCCTTGCCGATGGCCATCGCTCCGGCATTCTGGAAGAAGAACTCACGGTCGCGTCTCTGGTCGAGACCCTGGCGGCCAACACTCCGGGCATCACGCGCATAAGAATTTTGGTGGATGGCAAAGAACGCGACAGCTTGGCAGGTCACGCCGATTTGTCCGGCTTCTACGATGTCGCGGCAGTCACAAAATTAATCGAGCAGATGCAATCAGGACAACAATAACCTTTTTGAAGTCCGAGCTGCAATCAGAAATCTGAACCCCGAAATCACGGCACAGACTGTTTCGCCTCTCGATTTCATTTACAATCCCCGCTTATGGTTTATCGCAGTGACAAGCGCGCCTTCGATCAGCTTCGCCCGGTCAACATCATTCCCGAGTTCATTTCCACGGCGGAAGGGTCTGCGCTGATCGAAGTCGGCAACACCCGCGTCATCTGCACTGCCTCGGTGGAAGAAACTGTGCCGCCATTCATGCGTAATCGCGGCAAGGGATGGGTCAGCAGCGAATACGGCATGCTGCCGCGCTCTACTCTCACCCGCACCCCGCGCGATGTTACCAAGGGACGGCCCAGCGGACGCACTCATGAAATCCAACGCCTCATCGGACGATCTCTCCGTGCCGTAACTGATCTCGAACGGCTCGGCGAACGCACTATCTGGATTGATTGCGACGTTATCCAAGCCGACGGCGGCACGCGCACTGCGTCCATCACCGGCGCGCTTGTCGCTTTGGGCCTGGCATTGGAGAAGCTGGTCGAAGCGGGTACGCTGACATCGGTCCCGCTGCGCGATTTTTTGGCTGCGGTGAGTGTGGGGGTCATAGACGGCGAGGTCCTGCTCGACTTGAATTACGAAGAAGATTCTCGCGCTGACGTGGACATGAATTTCGTCATGACCGCCGGCTACAAACTGGTCGAGGTGCAGGCGTCCGCCGAGCGCCAGGTTTTTGACGACCAGCAGCTGGGAAAGATGATGTCTCTGGCGCGCCAGGGCGTGCAATCGCTGATCGCCAAGCAGCAAGCGATTCTCAGCATGTTGACCTTAAGACAGTAGAGAGTGTCATTTTCTAGAAGCTTCTCATGCCCGATTACGAACGGCTGACGGATGACGAAGTTCTCGCCCTCGCCAACGAACGGCAGGACTTGACGGTGGACGCTCAGGCAGCCCTCGATGTGGAATTGCGTCGCAGGAGCATCAGCCCGAATGATATTCAAGACTATCAAGCAGAGACTGTGCAACTCAATGAAACCGAAGTGCGCAACATCGGTGTTCCAACGACGTTCAAAGGCACTGGTCGTAAATTCCTGGGGAAAACCAACTATCAATACGATGCCCTCTCAGACTCGGAAGAATTCGATACCAGCTCTGGTTTGTATTGTTACTGTTTCCGTTGTTTCCCCTCGGAGCCTATCGCCTGCATCGCCAGCGCCGTGAAAACTGGTGGCAACGAATTATGGCCGCGCCTGATTTTGTAGTAGTCGACAAACTGTCGAGAAACTGGGAGCAGATACTTGGTACCTGGATAAAAGCTACTGCAGTGCTCTTTTTGCTGAGACTCATTATGGTCTGGCTTGTGTATAGGACCTAGCTGGACGGTGCGTGCTCTGGCTTCCTCAGCCCTCGGCAGTTTTGGTCTACAGATGTCCACCCGTATTACAATCAACTTGCGCCTCCCGATCACGGGGCAAACGCGGTCGTTCGTACTCCTACGCATTCATCGGAGGAATTAATTATGAAGCTCACACCCGGAAAGCTGGCTGGCCTCAAAAAAGTTTCCAACGAACGCGGCGTGGTCGCGGCCGCTGCCATGGACCAGCGCGGCTCCCTGCAAAAAGCGCTGGCCAAAGAAAAGGGTGGCGATGTCACCGACGCCATGATGCAGGAATTCAAATCGTTGGTCACTGAAGTTCTCACTCCTCATGCCACCGCCATCCTGCTCGATCCCGAGTGGGGTCTGCCTGCTTCCAAGCGCCGGGCAAAAAACGCCGGACTGCTGCTGGCCTACGAAAAAACCGGGTATGACAAGACCGGCCCCGGCCGGCTGCCTGACTTGCTCGATCACTGGTCGGCGCGCCGATTGAAGGAAGCGGGGGCCAACTGCGTGAAGATTCTGCTCTACTACACACCGCTCGACAGCAAGGAAATCAACGACAAAAAACATGCCTGGGTCGAGCGTCTTGGCGATGAATGTCGTGCTAACGATATTCCGTTCTTCCTCGAGTTCGTCGGCTACGAAGAAGGCGCCGACGAAAAAGGTTTGGAGTATGCCAAAAAGAAACCGCAGATCGTCACCGAAAGCATGAAGGAATTCAGCAAAGATCGTTACGGCGTCGACGTTCTCAAAGTGGAAGTTCCGGTGAACATGAAATTCGTCGAAGGCGCCAAAGCTTACGGCGGGCAGAAAGCTTACTCCAAAAAAGAAGCCGCAGATCTTTTCCTGAAAGCCGCCAGCGTCGCTACCAAACCGTTCATTTATCTTTCGGCCGGGGTAAGCAACGCCGAGTTCACAGAAGCACTGGACCTGGCCGGCGAGTCCGGGGTGAAGTTCAACGGCGTGCTCTGCGGCCGCGCCACCTGGAAAGAGGGCATCCCGGTGTACGCCAAGCAGGGCGCGGACGCCTTTCGCAAATGGCTGCAAAGCGAAGGCGTCAAAAACATCAACAACGTAAACCAGCGCTTGAAGGCTGCCACGTCATGGTACTCAATTTACGAAGTCGAGCCAGCCATGGCCGGCGCCTGATCTTCAGGGTGTCGCAGCTTTGGCGTGCCGTATCCGGCACGCCTTTTTTATTTACAATTGTCAGTCCTCTCATGTCAGCCCTGCTCATGTCAGCGCTTCTCAGGAAACAATATGAATGACCGCACGCAAACTGCACTCGTTACCGGCGCCTCGGCCGGCATCGGATACGAACTGGCGAAACTGTTTGCCAAGAACCGTTACAACCTGGTGCTGGTGGCGCGCAACGGACCGAAGCTCTCACGGTTTGCGGACGAGCTGCAGCGCCACTACGGCATCTCGGCTAAATCGATGGCCGTGGATTTGTCGTGGCCGCAAGGTCCCTACTCGTTGTTCGATGACGTGCAGCACAGCGGGACGCAGATTGATGTCCTGGTCAACAACGCCGGCTACGGAAAGTTCGGCGAGTTTGCGAAGATGCCGCTGGAAGATGACATCGGCATGATCCAGCTCAACATGGTGACGCTCACCGTGCTCAGCAAACTTTTTCTGGGCCCCATGCTCGAGCGGCGGTACGGAAAGATCATGAACGTGGCGTCCACAGCGGGATTTCAGCCGGGTCCGATGATGGCGGTTTACTATGCGACCAAGGCGTACGTGATCTCGCTCTCTGAAGCGATCGCTAACGAACTCAAGGGAAGCGGGGTGAGCGTCACCTGTCTCTGTCCCGGAGCTACCGACACCGAATTCCAGAAGCGTGCCGGCACCGAAAACACAGTGCTCTTCAAAAAGTTTCCACCCATGGATGCGGAAACCGTGGCACGCGCCGGATACGAAGGATTAATGTCAGAAAAGACTCTGGTCATTCCCGGCCTGCGAAACCGGTTGCTGGCCGAGTCGGTAAGGTTCGGTCCGCGCAAGCTGGTGACGGCGATCTCGCGAAAGATACTTGAGAAGGCGGAGTAACAACTCCCTCTCAGGAAGGGCTTTTGTAAGGACCCCATTTTTTTCTCGATCTATTGGAATCATGGAGTTGTGCCACGCTTTTTGTCGATCTCTTGGAATCAGCGGGTTACGGCGAAAACTTCAAGTTAATAGAATCAAGATTTTAGCCTTTTTCCTCGCAAAATCTTGTTGTCAAAGAACTTAAAAATCAAAATCTTGAAAACAAAGCAGTTAGCTTGCAGCTAACTTCTCGGTTGTTCGTAATTCTTTAGGATGGCTGGTTTGCGGAGTCGAAGTCAAGCGGAATCTTAGCAAATATATTTAACTGACTGGTGGATGGAGATGTTCACGTTTGAAATTTACTGGGATAACAGCGGCACTGACGAACAGTCACCAATCGCGGTGGCCGCTTCCTATGTGGCCTGAAACCCCAGGTTAGCGTCCCAAAAGCGGACGCGAACCTGGGGCACCGGGCTAGTGTGGCGGCGGAAAAAAAACAGATTCCTCACCCAAAGAACGGGTTCGGAATGAGAAGGGGTTGGGGGGTTCGGAATGACAAGGGGGAGGGTAAGAGCCGGCAGTGCCCTTCACGCGGTTTGCGGGATTCCGATGCGCTGGCTGAACTGTTCGAATTGCGGCTCGGTGCGAATGGGGTCCAACGCCGGATCGACACCTAGACGCACCACCCAACCCACGTGCTGGTCCACGGCTTTCTCCAAATAAGTGAGGGCATTTTTTTTGTCACCCAAGGCCACGTAGATGAGCGCGAGGTCCCAGGGAGAAACGAAACCACTCTGGGAAGGATTTTGGAGTCTGTGCAGGATCTTCAGCGCTTCGCCTCTATCTCCGGAATAGGCGCGCGCCTGGGCCAAATAAGCCAGCACAATACCTTCATCGCCGGCCACGCACGGGCTCGTTCGAACTGCGCAGTTGCCTTCTGATACTCGCCGGTTTTCAGAAAAATCATGCCGAGATTCAACCGCGCCGGGGCGTAACTGGGATCCATCTCCACAGCCTTTTCGCATTGCTGGATGGCGAGATCGTAATGCCGCGCCTCGTAGGAGATCCACCCTACAACCGAATTGATAATCATGGACAAGGGGTCGAGTTCCTGGGCGCGCTTGATCTCCGCCAGCGCTTCCGAATGGCGGGCCGAGGCCATGAGATAGATGCTATAGAAGTGATGAGCTGTGGCGTAGTTCGGATTGAGCTCGATGGCGCGGCGGAATTTCTTTTCGGCGCCATTCCAGTCCCAGTCGTAAAGGAAGGTCGCATACGCTAGAGAGGTCTGCGCTTCAGCGAGCCGATCGTCGATTTCGAGTGCTTTACGCGCAGCCGCCTCAGCCTTGGGATAAGCTTCACTTCCAGGCATGAAGCTCCAGTTGGCCAGCATGATGTAACAATCGGCGAGACCCGCGTAGGGCTGAGCGTAACTCGGCTCCAGCTCAATAGCCTTCTGGAAATGGCCGATGCCGGCGCGCAATCCGGCTTCGGTGCGCTGGTTCCAGCGATAACATCCCTTCAGATAATTCTCGTGGGCCTCGGTTGAAATCGGGCGCTGGGCGGTAAGTTGCGTGTGCGCATCAGAAGTGCGATAGCCGATCTGCCGAGCGATGTCGCGCGCCACGTCGCTTTCCACCCGAAGGATGTCGCTGAGATTGCGATCATAGCTCTCGGCCCACAGATGCTCGTCGGTGGCAGCCTGGATGAGCTGCGTCCGGATTCTCACCCGGTCGCCAACCCGTTCGACCGTACCTTCGACAACGGCATCCACGTGAAGTTCGCGGCCGATCTCAGGCACTCGCTTGTGTGAAGTCTTGTAAACAGCGACGGAAGTATGCGAAATCACGCGCAGGGTTCCGATTCTCGCCAGCTCAGTGATCAGTTCGTCGGTCAGGCCGTCAGTGAAGTACTCCTGGGCTGGGTCAGACGAGAGATTCGCCAGGGGCAGGACTGCAATGGATTGAATGGGACCAACGGTAAGTTTCTTTTCCGATTCTTTACCGACATAATGGCTGACCGTCACGGCGATCAAAAGAATGCTGACAGCGGCGAAAAGTATCGAAGCTGTGTGCAAGAGTCGCGTTTTTTTGCGGGGGCGTTATCTTTTTCAAGCACTTGATTTTGTTCACGCCCATGATCAGCCTCAGGCTTCGTGAGCCCAGACTCTGCTATTCCATCCTCCTCCCCAGAGGCTCTTTGGACTGGCGCGATGAAGCGATAGCCTCTCTTAGGTAGGGTCTCCAGAAAACGCGGTTGCTCGGCATCGTCGTCCAAGACCGTGCGAATTTGCCGGATGGCGAAGTTCAAGCCTTGCTCAAAGTCTACGAACGTCTCCGCCCCCCACACCTGTCGTGCCAGGTCCTGGCGCGTAACTATTTCCCCGGCGCGGCTGATCAGGAGCACCATCACCTTTGCGGGCTGAGGCTGGAGCTTTAGTGAGGTCCCATCACGGCGCAGGTCGCCGGTGCGGAGATCAAGTTCGAAGTTAGCAAAGCGCACAAGGGTGGGAGAAGCTGAGTGGGTCACGACGGCGGCACCCCAAGAAACGCGCGAAAAGCGTTCCGCCGATTATACCCGAGTCGCCAAGCCCCTTCAGTTCTTCAATTTGGCGGCCTCATAGGAAACTCAGCAGAAACTCATATCTCCCAAATTGACTTGTTTCCCAGGAAATTAGATAAGGCCCACCAGCACTTTCCGTCTGAACCCCCGCGGGGGACCAAAGATGGGCTCGGAGAGAAAAACCAAGTGGCGATCCCTAAAGGGAACCTCGAAATAGACGGACCGAGAAATGAATAGAAGCGGACCCAGGTTCGGCAACCGCCTCAGGGTCTGCGCAGGTTGTTGTTGTTAGACCAATACAAATTTAAGGAGGAAGCCATGAACTATTTTCGTCAACCGGCACGACTGGTGCTTCTGGCCGTGCTCTCGCTCGTAACCATCGTTACGCTAGTAAAGCTAAGCCGAGCCAGCGTCGGTACGATAAGCAAGTCCGACCTGTCAGGATCGTGGCAAGTAAGCCTGATTAGCTCCTCGGGCAGTTGTGGGGTGGGAACTGCATTGGTCACGTTCACCCTCAATAGCGCCGGGGTCGCCACGAATGCGACTGAAGTCTCGCATTCATCGGGATGCGGCGACACCACCTCGACGGGCAACACCTTCACGGTGAGCAGCCTGGCTGCAAATGGAAGCGGTACCGCAGGTTTGAGTTGCGGGGCCAGTTGCGGATTCATCTTCAAAATTCAGGTGGCGCCAGACCGGTCGGTATTCAATTTGGTGGACGTCACGGATTCAGGCAACTTCTTGGAGGGCGTCGCCATACATCAGTAGCTCACTGGGAAGGACCTGTCTCCATCTTGGGGTAACTGCGGGAGCCGCAAGGCTCCCCGTTTTTATAAGTGAGGAGAAGGTGGGGTAACAGCAGGTCCCTCGACTTCGCGAAATGGTCCGCTTTGCGGATCGTTTTGCTGCGCTCGGGATGACAACGTGAGGAACAAGCCTGGAGGGGGAATCGGGCGCGGGAGTCAGAGGCCCCACCCTCTTCGCAGAGTACGCGAAGGAGGATGGGGCACCCCGCGCCAAGGAGAACCGGCACGCGACGCCTGGCATCCGGCGTGAAGGAGGATGGGGCACCCGCGCTGGCATCCCGCATCGGTTAAACGCCGCATCGGACGGCCCTTTTCCAGCGCCCGTTGGAACAACCGTTCTGGCGAGCCTCTCATCAAAAGATCACTTCGAGCACACACCGCCTAGGGCTTGGAGTTGATGTGAGGATTCCATGGCCCACCTGCATTTCTCCAAGATTGTCGGCATACTTCCAGTATTCACGGTTGCAGTGTACCTGGTGAGTTGCGGTGGAAGCTTGAGTGATCCATCGTCATCCAGCCCAAAATCCGGAAACCCCGGAAATTCGGGTTCAGGTGGCTCGGGCGGTTCGGGTGGAACTGGTGCGACCAGAGGCTTCGCAGCAGGTATTGGCGCATCTGGCCAAAACAGCGCCGCTCAATTTTTGTACTCGGCGCCACTGCCGGGTGGCGGACCGTTTGCCGCGCAGATCAACCAGCAGAACGGCACACTGACGGCGAGCCCAAATCAAACCGGCGCGAGGAATGTTGATCCGGTAAATATGGCGATTGATCCGTCGGGCTCATTTTTGTATGAAGCAACCAGCTTCTCGCCGGGCGGTCTCTGGGGATTTGCTATCGACCGCCAGAACGGATCGCTGACGCCTATGGCGAACTCACCGTTTGCTGCCAACCAGAATTTCTATTCGGTTGCGATCGATCCACTGGGAAAATTTCTGTACGCGGAGGGCAGCACACAGATTTTCGCCTACGCTATCCAGTCTGGAACCGGGGAACTAACGCCGGTTCCGGGTTCTCCGTTTGCCGCGGCTGCTCCCAGCAATCCGTTCAACCTTCCAGTGCCGCTGCCCGCGAACCGAGTGACGGCAGATCAGACGGGCAAATTCCTGTATGTATCTACCAGCGGCGGCATTTTTGCGTTCACGATTGACGCAACCAGCGGAGCTTTGACGGCGGTGGCCGGATCGCCCTTCGGAGCCGCATCGAGCTTGCCGTTCGCGATTGTTGTTATCCCTTCCAATCAATATCTTTATGAAAGCAGTGGCGACGGGTCGAACAGTGTTCACGGCTTCAGCATCAACCAAAGCACGGGAGCATTGACCGAGGTTTCAGGCTCGCCATTCGCGGGCTGCGGACTTTCCGACAACATGACCATCGCAGCCCAGGGGAAATTCATTTACACCAACTGTGGGGACTTTTCGGTGAACTCGAGCACTGGCGCACTCAGCCTGGCGTCGAGTTTTTCGCCGGGCGACTGGCCGGTCATTAATCCGACGGGCAATTTCCTGTGGGCGATTACCACGGCGGACAATTGTTTCCATTGTAATGTCGGAGTCTCGGCTTACACGGTCGACGCCAACACCGGAAATTTGACCCTGGTCCCGAACTCGTTTTTGATTCTGACCAATGACGAAGTCGGAAGCGAGGCATCACTGGCGATCACAAAATAGTCTGCTAATCTGACGCTTCCGTCTTTGGCCGCCCGGCCGGCGCACGCCTCGGTTGGGCGGACGGACGATTCGTCAAGCACCCTCTACAGCTCAACGTGGGGAGAAACACACAATGGCAGAATTGATTCACGAACATTCGACACGGGTGAAGGGCGCGGACGGCACGACGTACAGGGTGCGCATCTACGGGCAGGAGAGAACTGACGGCACCTGGGAGGGCTGGCTCGAGTTTCATCCGAGCGACGAGCGCAAAGCGGTGTTGCGCACGGAACAAGAGACATCACAGCCTAATCGCACCGCTGTCGAGTACTGGACGTCGGGTTTAGATTCGGTTTATATCGAGGGAGCCTTCGCACGAGCGCAAGGACGACTGCTGTAGTTTTCATCACCCGCCTCCGGATTTCTCGCGGACTCCTAAAGTCACCTGGTCGTTGGGATCACTGGCCAGCCTACCTTTCCTCTGGTGGTCGAATAGTTACGAATCCTTTGTAGAGCAACAGATCGTAGATAATCTTCAGCGTTCCGGCAATGAAGAACGGAAGGTTTATCAGGGAATGCCGAGCAAACATAAATCCGACAAACAATGGACTGATAGCGGCACCGGTGGTTCGCGCCACGCCCGTGATTCCGGCTGCAGCGGATCGTTCTTCGGCGCTAACCACAGCCATGGTGTATGACTGCCGGGTCGGGACATCCATTTGACTGATGCTGAAACGCACCAGCAGAACGATTACAGCCAGCGAAAGGTTCGGCATCAGCGGGACAAGAATGAGCAGGATGTTCGAAGGCAGGTGGGTGAGAACCATGGTGTTGACAAGGCCGAAGCGAGAAGCAAACCGTGACGCCAGCAGCGCCGAAATTCCGGCAAAGATATTCGCCCAAAAGAAAATGACGCCGAGCGTCCCAGGGTTTACGCCGAAGCGTAGATAGAACCAATAAGCAGCGAAGCTCTGTATCACGAAGCCCCCAGCAAAGGAGTCCAGAGCGAACAGGCTCGAGAGCTTAATTACCACATGGCGGGAGCGGCCGATTCCGAAGAAATCTTTTAAAGTCGCCGGAAAGGCAGGGTCGTCTCCCGGCACACTCACCTCCGCCGCGGATGAAAGGCGGGTAAAAACGACGGCCAACATAACGCCCAGTGCGGCATAAAGAATAACCACGACACGGTAGCTGACCACCGGCGTCATTACGTTTTTCTGCAGCGCGTGGGTGAGAGTTCCTCCGCATAGGGCACCGGTCGCGGTCGCCAACGAGCCAGTGAGAGTGTACCAGGCAAACACTTCTGTCCTGGTTCGAGCGGGAACAACGTGGGAAAGTGCGGCCTGCTCGATCGGGAGAAACGGCCCAACTTCATTGCCGCTTGGGCTTATGACGCCAATGGTGCCGGCAAGAATCAGGAGCAAGAAATTGTGTGTGCAGGCGAAGGCTACTCCGGCAGCAGCCATCAGAATGGCACCAACAATAAGCATGCGCCGCCGCCCGATGCGATCGGCGCGAGTAGTGAGGTAAAGGGAGACGACAGTATCGCCGACAAGCGTCAGGGTAAGGAGCAGGCCGGTTTGGGCCTCGCTCAGTCCCAGGCCAATCAGATAGAAGACCAACACTACCGACAGTGAGCCGTAAGCGAAGAGGCGTATGAATCGGGTGAGAAATAGCAGCCACCCATCACGGGTAAGAATTCTAAGTGCGGCAGGTATGAAGGCGATAGTCAGCATCGTTGTCGTGTATGTGCCGTCGTGAGATATCCATCCGCCTTGCAGCTTTTCGCAGATTGCATCATCCGATTTTACGGATTGGTTACAGCGTCATACACGATCGTCTTGGCCCACGGGGCGGGATGCAGCCTCTTCCTCTGCGATACCCCTTCCCATACAATAGCAGCGTTTTTTTCGGAGGTTGCTATGAGAAATGTTTCGCGCGTTGCCGTCCTGCTGCTCATCTGGTATCCGCTGCTCGCGCCGGCGCAGAGTCCGGCCACCCAATCGGCCGCAGCACCTGCCTCCGATCAAAACTCTATTTTGAATCTCTACGACGCCTTCGGCTACCAGAAGCGTGGCACCATTCTTGACTGGGGCTTTTCGGCGCTTGTCCACTACAACGGCAAAACCATTCTCTTTGACACCGGCAATAGCGCCGATGGGTTTGAGCACAACGTCAAGGCGCTGGGTGTGGACCTCAACCAGGTTGACATCGCCGTACTCTCGCACCGTCACGCCGACCACATCTCGGGCTTCGACTACATGTTAAAAGTCAAGCCCGCGGTGAAAGCTTATCTCCCCGCCGATCCCGTGTTGGGCGCGCCGATGCACTACACATTCTCCCATGACACGAAGGAATCCCTGGCCGGCCTGCCACGCGAACAGTTGTATTTCGGCGGCGGTGTCAATTCCATAGACTACAAGCCCGGCGACCGCTTTCATGGGGCCAACCAAGAGTATGTGGAGGCGAGTAGGGAGGTTGCTGCCGGCGTCTACCTGATCGTCACCCGCTCGGTCATGATGGGCGACTTCAACGCCTATCCGCCCAGCGAACCCGGACATCCCGACCTCGCCGGCTTTCCGGAACTTTCGCTGGCGCTGAAGACTGAAAAAGGGGTGGTTCTGATCACGGGCTGCTCGCACAGCAAAGTCGAAGTGATTATCCGTGCGGCGAAACAGTATCTTGGTAGCAATATCGAGCTGGTCGAAGGCGGATTCCACCTCTTTCCCTACGACGCTGGGTACATCTCGAACCTCGCCAAGCAGATGAAAGACGAGCTTGGGGTGCGGCGGGTGGCACCGGCGCATTGCACCGGCAATCTGGCCTTCAAGATTTTCCGCGATCTGTATGGAGCGAACTACAACTACGCCGGCGTGGAATCTGAGGTCACGTTCTCGCACTGAGAATCGCGGGCTGGGCTAGCGCCCCAAGGTGGACGTTCAAGGTGCTATTTGTCTTTGGCCCGCCGAACCAGGCTTTGGGCGCTCAATTCCAGCCAATCCCCTATAAACCCTAGCCCGGTTTTTTGCAACAAATCACAATAGAAACAGCCGGAACCAAGGGCCTTGAGCCTCTCCGCCGAAGCCTTCAGGTACTGGGTTTTGAGGAGAGTGAACATGAGAACCATCGCAAGTCGTGGCGTCGTCGCGGCCGCGATCTTAGCCGCAAATTTGACTATCATTTCGGTGGCCAGCTTTCAGGCGCAGGCACAAACTTTCGCGGTACTGTACGCGTTCAAAGCATCGCCGGATGGTGCGAACCCCTTCAATGGCGTGGCGAAGGACAGCGCGGGCAACCTCTACGGCACCACCGAATCGGGCGGGAAGTTCAACAACTGGGGCACGATCTTCACGGTCGATACGTCCAACAACGAGACTATCCTCTACAACTTCACCGGCGGCAACGATGGCGGGCATCCTGGAGCAGGCCTGGTCCGGGACAGCGCGGGCAACCTGTATGGCACCACGCTAGTGGGCGGCGCCTCCGGCAAAGGTGTTGTGTTTAAGCTCGACACTGCCGGCAAGTTGACGGTGCTACACACCTTTACCGGGACCGGAGGCGACGGATCTTTTCCGAGCGGAGGTTTGATCCGCGACTCCGCGGGAAACCTCTACGGCACCACGTCATCAGGCGGCAGAGCTGGATTGGGAATCGTATTCAAGCTCAACACAGCGAACAAGGAAATTGTGCTTCGCAGTTTCATGGGAGGGAGCGACGGTGGCCGTCCCGGAGGCGGTTTGATTCGGGACGCGTCCGGCAATCTCTATGGCACCACCGCCATCGGCGGCAATACTGCCTGCAACAAACCCTATGGCTGCGGAACAGTATTCAAGTTAGACAGCACTGCGAGAGAAACCATTCTGCACAGATTCTCTGAAAGCAGCGGCGACGGGCAATTTCCGGAGGGTGGTTTGGTGCGGGACTCTACGGGCAACCTATACGGTACTACTTCGGTAGGCGGCGCTTCCTTCGTAGGAACGGTGTTCAGGCTGAACGCGAGTGGCAAGGAGACCATCCTATACGCCTTCAAGGCGAGCGGCGGGGACGGTCAAACTCCTGTCGCGAGTCTGGTTCGGGATAGCGCGGGCAATCTCTACGGCATTGCCGAGTACGGGGGCACCACCGGGTACGGCGCCGTGTTCAAAGTAGACAGTTCCGGCAAGGAGACTGTGCTGCACCGCTTTAATTACCCAACGGACGGCGGCTATCCCATGGGCTCCTTAATCCGAAACAGTGCCGGCAGCCTCTATGGCATGACGTCGAACGGCGGCGCGCACAACGCGGGAACGGTCTTCAAAGTCGTGCCTTGAACTAATTGCGCAAGCAGCGGATGGATGGACGGGCGTCTTGCCCGTCCGCGCCCTGAACTGTTTGTCAGACCACCACCCGCCTCGCCACGATCACCGGATTTACACCTTGATAAAGATTTGCTTCTTCCATAACAGCCAGAGCAGAAGCCAGCAAAACGACACAGCGCATGCGGAGTACAGCAGCGAAGCGATCGCCGGGCTGGCGCCTAGCGATAGGAACCAGGAATTGGCGGCGTCGTACCACATGACCCGGGTGCCGTTGGGGCCTGCGATTGTGAAGGTGTATCCAGGGCCGTAGACGAAGGAGTCAGCTACGAAGCCTGCAATCGAATTCATCCCAAACACCAGGAGGGGGAAGGTCCAGGCGCCACGCCACTGCTTGATTTCGAGCACCCAATAAAGCAATGCGAGGAAGACCAAAGCAAAGCCGGCGGTGAACAGCACAAACGAACTGGTCCAGAGATTCTTGTTGATGGGGAACCAGATGTGCCAGATCCTGCCGGCAACCAAGCCAAGAATTCCAAACAACAACAGGCGGATGGCTTTCGTGGCGGGACTTTTTTCCGAGCGGAGCCAATAGCCGGTGACCACGCCGATCAAGATTGTCCCGATGGCGGGAATAGTACTGATGATTCCTTCCGGATCGCGCGTCACGTTATAAAGACGGCCCATGAACAACTTGCGGTCGAGCCAGGCGACGATGTTGCGGTCGGGATCCATGAAAGGGATGTCGCGGCCGGGAACGCCAAAACCCGGCACTGGCAGGAAACGCATGATGGCCCAATAGCCCACGAGGCAGGCGGCGATGGCGATGAGTTGTCCGCGGCGGTTCGACCAGAGCACGAGAATCGCGGCCACAAAGTAGCACAGCGCAATGCGCTGGGTAACTCCTTCAAAACGCCAACTGTGAAGAGGCACCCCCACAATGGGAGAGGCGTTCACCAGGATGCCGAT
>QIAP01000038.1 GCA_003225075.1 Acidobacteriota bacterium
GATCGGTTCTGTAGCGGGCGTGACTGCTGGCGTGGTTGCCATATGCCGCAACAATATAGCTGGGCTGGCGGTTTACGTCACTGGAGAAATCCACTGGCTGGAAAGAACTGCTTTGATGTTCTTGTCCTTACTCCCATTCGATCGTGCCTGGCGGCTTGGAGGTGATGTCGTAAACGACGCGGTTCACGCCCTTGACCTCATTCACGATGCGGCTGGAGAGTGTCTTCAATACCTCGTAGGGCAGAGGGGCCCAGTCGGCGGTCATGCCGTCTTCGGAGTGCACGGCCCGAATGGCGCACGTGTAGGCGTAAGTGCGCTGGTCACCCATTACGCCTACCGACATCACCGGCAGGAGCACGGCGAACGACTGCCAGATTTTGGTATAGAGGCCGGCCTTCTTGATTTCGGCGACGACGATGTCGTCGCAGTTGCGAAGAATCTCCAGGCGTTCGGGAGTGACCTCGCCGAGAATTCGCACCGCAAGGCCGGGCCCGGGAAAGGGCTGGCGCTGAAGGATTTCGTCGGGCATGCCGAGGTCGCGGCCGATCTTGCGAACTTCATCCTTAAACAAATCCTTTAAGGGTTCGATCAGCTTGAGCCGCATCTTCTCGGGCAGGCCGCCGACGTTGTGGTGAGTCTTAATCGTCTGCGACGGGCCGCGCACGGAACGCGATTCGATGACGTCTGGATAGAGGGTTCCTTGCACCAGGTAGTCAACGCTACCCTCTTCTTTTTCGATGCGGTGGGCTTCTTCTTCGAAGACCGCAATGAATTCATTTCCGATGATCTTGCGTTTCCTCTCGGGGTCGATGACACCTTGAAGTTTGCTGAGGAAGCGCTCGGTGGCATCTACCGCGACGAGGTGAAGGCCGAGATTGTCACGCAGGTTCTTCTGGACTTTTTCGAACTCATCTTTGCGGAGCACTCCGTTGTTCACAAAAATCGAAGTCAGGCGCGAGGGGGCTTTTTTGTCACCGTCTCTTTTGTCACCATCTCGGAGAGCGCGATCTACCAGGGTTGCGGCGACGGAAGAATCCACGCCGCCGGAGAGGGCGCAGATGGCGCGTCCTTTGCCGACGGTCTGGCGGACGTTTTGGATCGTGGCATCGATGAAATGCTGGGCGGTCCAGTCGGGCTTCGCGCCGCAGATGTTAAGTGCAAAGTTGCGCAGGATTTCGGTGCCCAGCTTGGTGTGGTGCACTTCGGGATGGAACTGCACCGCCCACATTTTGGTCTCTGCGTTCTCGATGGCCGCCACGGCGCTTGGAGAGCGCGCGATAAGGCGGAATCCAGGGGGCAACTCTACAGCCTCGTCGCCGTGCGACATCCAGACTGCCAGTACTCCGGGCAAACCGCGGAAGAGTTCGGAGTCGGCTATTCGTTCGACGGTGGCGTGTCCATATTCGCGCTTGTCGGCAGGGCGCACTTTCCCGCCTAGCGCGTGAACCATGAATTGCAGTCCGTAGCAGATGCCGAGGACGGGGACACCGAACTGGAGCACACGCGGGTCGGCGGGGGGAGCGGCGAGGTCATAGACCGAGGATGGACCGCCTGACAGGATGATGCCCACGGGCGAATAGCTGCGGATTTCATTCAAGCTGGCGGTGCATGGGAGGACGACGGAAAAGACGTTCTGTTCGCGGATGCGGCGCGCGATGAGCTGCGAATATTGCGCGCCAAAATCGAGGACGACGATGGAGTGGGTTTCCACTGACGAGTGTCTCAAATCGGCAGGATAGTGTAAAGCGGAAAGGCGGCGAGGGCCAGGCGCCCCCGGCAGAGAAGCAGATTCCTCGCCGGCTGCGCCCGTTCGGAATGGCAAAGTAGAGTCGACAACCTGCTACGAAGGTTGCGGAGCTGGGCCGCGGAGTGGAATGTCGCTCAGGATGTCGTCCTCTGATGCAGGCTGGACTGGAGACCGATGAGAATCGGTTCCCACGGGCGAGATGGGCTGCATTGTGACGACGGGCTCGGGGGGAGAGTCCGGCTGCTCGATAATGCATAGGTAGGCGGCGAGGCGTCCCACGTAGAGAAAATCCGCGACCGCAAAATAAAGCAGCATCACCAGCAACACGCCGCCTAGAACAACCCCTGCGGGCAGCACACGGACAAACGCCAGTGGAAAAGCAGCAATTGTGGTCGCCACCACCAAGGCGCAAACGTGGGCCAGAAAGAACCAGAAGCCGACACTTAGTACTGGTCCCATGCGCGCGCGACAGAGATCCACGGCGGCGGAGATTGCGCCGAGTATGTCGTTGTTCTGTTCGATCAAGAAAAGTGATGCCAGAGACAAAAACCAGTTCAGCACCGACCACAGCAACCACACCAAGAGAACCAGGGGCATGAACAACAGAAAGACCAAGCCTGGCTGTGTATCAGCGGGCGCAGAGGCGAACCCTGCCAGAATGGCGGCTCCCACGCCTGCTATCGCCGTAGCCAAGGTCAAAACAACGCGCAGCAGATTCAGTCCCACCAGCGAGCGGAGAGTGGGCTTACTTTCCACAGCATGAGAACCATTGCCGGAAGGAATATTTAAGTTGCGAATGGAGAAGTAATCGAGAAGACCTCTTACTGTGGCTGCTCGCCCGAGTGCGGCTATGATCGCCCAGCCGATCGCCAAAGCAGTCAGCAAAATGATGGCGGCAGCGGCAAAGCGAAAAGCGCTGCCATGAAAAATGTGGTTGATTGCCCGCGCAATCAAGAACGGTTGACGGCTACGCAGTAACAGAATGTCATTGACGCTAACTGGTAGCGTATCGAAGTACTCGAGTAAGGAAATGCCGAGCAGAAAGATGGCAGCAACACCGAAAGTCCAGCGCCAGGCGATTTCCGCAAGGGGGACTGCCGGCTGTTGAAACACAGCGCGGAAGCCTTCGAGTGTCGGCGAACGTTGTTTCATGAGATGGAACAGGATAGCTTATCGGATGCGGAGGTACCAAAATCACTTCGAGGCAGCGGCAAAAGCGGATTCTTCACGGGCTGACGCCCGCTCGGAAGGACAAACACTAGGGCTAGCGGATCACGATGTTCACTAGCTTACCGGGGACAAGGATTATCTTGGCAACTTGCTTACCATTCATTGCGGCGCGCACTTTCTCGTCAGCGAGAGCGCGTTCACGAACGAACTCTTCATTTGCCCCGGCAGGCACAAGTAAGCGACTGCGCAGCTTGCCATTGATCTGCACGGGGATTTCGATCTCATCTTCTTTCGCCAATGCAGGATCGTATTTTGGCCAGGGGGCCCGGAGCAGGTTGCCCTTCTCCCCCAGCGTCTCCCAGAGTTCGTGCGCGAGGTAGGGAGCAAAGGGAGCGAGCAAGAGAATAAGATCACGGGCAAGCTCTCTTCGGAGCGGAGCTGGAAGTTCTTGCTCGCCCGGAGTTCCCTGCTCGATGCCAGGCGCGGCGTTGATCGTGTTGACCAACTCCATCAGGGCGGCGATGGAAGTATTGAAGTGCCACCGTCCCTGAAAGTCTTGGGTCACGCGTTTGATAGTCTGATGAAGTTTTCTTTGTATGGCTCGTGCTGTCGGTGACAAATCAGTGGGAACCGGCGCCTTCCAACCAGGTTCGTCTTTGTTAAAGCAAAGCTTTAAGTTTACCAATCTGAACAATCGGGCAAGGAAACGCGAGATCCCTTCCACGCCTTCATCCTGCCAATCAAGTTCGCGGTCCGGTGAGGTGGCGAAGAGCGTGTACACACGGGCGCTGTCGGCGCCGTAACGCGCGATCATAACATCGGGTGTAACCACATTACCCAAGCTCTTGGACATCTTGGCGCCATCTTTAATCACCATGCCCTGGGTAAAGAGGCGTTGTAGGGGTTCATCGTTCGAAACTAAACCAAGATCGCGCATGACCTTGGTCCAGAAGCGCGAATAGATGAGGTGCAGAATCGCGTGCTCGACGCCGCCGATGTACTGGTCAATGAGAAACCAGTAGGCGATGTTCTTACCGTCGAATGGAGCTTTGTCATTGTGGGCGTCGGTATAGCGATAGAAATACCAGGACGAATCAATGAAGGTGTCCATGGTATCGGTCTCGCGGCGCGCGGGGCCGCCACACTTGGGGCAAATGGCGTTGAGAAACTCCGGCACGTGAGAGAGCGGAGAGCCGCCGGTGAGGGTGATATCAACGTTCTCCGGCAAAATGATCGGCAAATCTTTTTCGGGAACGGGTACGATACCGTCCTTGTCGCAATAGAGCATCGGGATGGGCGTGCCCCAGTAACGTTGCCGCGAGATGCCCCAATCCTTCAAGCGATAGGTAACGGTCGCTTTGCCGAAGCCGTGCTCCTCGGCGTGGCTCGTCATTTTTTTAATCGCTTCCTCACAATCCAGACCATTGAACGGGCCGGAATTTACCAGGATTCCATCCAGCGTAGTGAAAGGGAGAGGAGGCTCGACCATGGTCTCTTCCGGATTGCTGGATAGCGGCATGATCACGAGCCGAACCGGCAACTTGTATTTTTTGGCGAACTCGTAATCCCGCTCGTCGTGCGCCGGTACACTCATGATGGCGCCCGTGCCGTAATCCATCAGGATGTAGTTCGCCACCCAGATGGGCAGTTTCTCGCCGTTGAATGGATTGACGGCATAGCGGCCGGTGTTGACACCATGTTTTTCGATCGCGCCAATGTCGCCAATTTCTCTTGCTTTACGCTGCTCGGCGATTAGCTGGTCAATCTTCGCGCGCAAAGCAGCGTCATTCGCGGTCAAGTCGGCCACGATAGGATGCTGGGGCGCAAGTTGCACGGAAGTCGCGCCGTATATGGTGTCGATGCGAGTGGTAAAAACGGTGATGGTCGAGCCCGCCGCCCCTGCGGCGCCACCGAGTTGGAAGTCAACCAGGGCGCCTGCGCTGCGGCCGATCCAATTGCGCTGCATGACGCGCACTTTTTCGGGCCAGCCCTCGAGCTTGTCCAAGTCGCGAAGTAGCTCGTCTGCGTAGTTGGTGATGCGCAAAAACCATTGCTCAAGCTCGCGCTGCTCGACCAGTGTGTCCTCGTGGCGCCAGCAGCAGCCGTTTACCACCTGCTCGTTGGCCAGCACCGTGGCACATTTCGGACACCAGTTCACTTTGCTCTTCTTGCGATAGGCGAGTCCCTTCTCGTAAAACTTCAAGAAAAACCACTGGTTCCAGCGATAGTAATCGGGCAGGCAGGTGGTCACTTCGCGGGACCAGTCGTAGGCGAATCCCAGGCGCTTCATCTGCGCCTTCATGTTGGCGATGTTGCGAAGCGTCCACTCGCGCGGCGGGGTGTTGTTCTGGATGGCTGCGTTTTCCGCCGGCAAGCCAAAGGAGTCCCAGCCCATGGGATGAAGCACGTTGTAACCGTTCATCCACATGTAGCGAGCGAGGGTGTCGCCGATGGCGTAGTTGCGCACGTGGCCCATGTGCAGCGCGCCCGAAGGATAGGGCAGCATTTCGAGCACGTAATACTTCGGGCGCGTCGAAGGGGACTCGGCGCGATAAAGCGAATCGTCCTGTTGCCAGCGCTCGAACCATTTGGTCTCGATGCGCTGGGGGTCGTAGCGCTCGTCGCGGGAGGCCACGTCTTTTTCGTCGGGCGACATAGAGGGTTGCTTAGATCTTGGACAATCGTTGATTTTACAACGAGGAAGGTAGAACGAGTGTGGAGCGGACACGTTGATCGCGAAAACGGTCAACGATATATATCCTTGCGGTGGCCTATTCTCAACACGAGGACGGTGATCTTCTCATCCTGGATGTCACAGATAAGGCGGTAGTCGCCGATGCGATATCGCCACAGACCACCCTTATCGCCGTGAAGAGGCTTACCCCACTGTCGAGGATTGTTCGAAGGCTGCACCCGCTCCCTTAGAAAGCGAGTGATAAAGGTTTGGGCGCCTCGGTCGTGTTTCTTTATCTGTTTTTCGGCGGTGCGGGTGATCTCAATCGTCCAACCCAAGGCGCCGCTCCAACTCGTCGAGTGTAATGGTGGGCTCGCGGCGCTCCAGAGCAGCAACACCTTTTAAGTAGTCTTCACGGTCTTCTAGGTACTGGCGGATGGCTTCGCGGGCATAGTAGCTCTTGCTACGGCCGGTTTCTTTGGCCAGAGACTCCAGCTTTTCTTCCAGTTCGGGTTCGAGACGGATGCCTAGCATGGTTGTTAAACATGTTTAACATAGCAGATTTCACGACGTTCCGCAAGATTGTTCTAGACTTTGCGCGGATCTCACCGAATGACGAGCACGATCTGGACGATGCGGGATCTATTAGCAGCGCAGAGTTAGGGAATCCAAATGAAACTTCTGAAAATTCTCAGCAAGCCAGGCGCATTGGTAAGCGGATGGACGAGTGCAATTCTTTGTTTCAGTGCAGCTAGCGGATTCTGGCTAGCCGGGGAGCGCGGGAAAGCGATCTGCTGGACAGTGCTCGGCGCGGTCGAAGTGCTGGCGATTGTCTGGTAGCAACAATTAGTTCACTACCCTATTGTTTTCTGACCAGCCTTTTCAGCGCCGCAACGTTTCTTCGGTCATCGCCGGGCTCATCGATCGGAGTTTCGGCGATGAAGGCGGCGTGGGTCAGCCGGGAATCGTTCAACAAGCGACGAAAGACTTCGTTTCCCAGTTTTCCCTTCCCTATGTGCTGGTGGCGATCGAGTTTCGAGCCGCGCTCGGCTCTTGCGTCGTTGCAGTGCCAGACACGGACATTCTTCAACCCTACAATTGCGTCAAGGTGTGCAAGAGTTAGCTGCATTCCTTCGAGACTGACGATGTCGTATCCCGCAACGTGGACGTGGCAAGTATCAATACAAGCTGCCACCGGCACAATGCCGCGCAGGCGCTCAAGTAATTCGGCAACCTGCTCGAAGGTGCCAGCGAGGGAATATTCCGCGCCCGCTGTGTTTTCGATCAGCACGGTCAGCTTCCCCTTTGCCAAGTCGAGTCTTTGTATAGCAGCGGTGATTGAGTCCGCGACACGCGCTAAGCCTTCTTCCCTGCTCGCGCCGCGGAAGGAGCCGGGATGCAGCACGATGTACTCGGCACACAACTCCAGGGCACGCTCCACTTCACCGCGAAAAGCACTAACAGCTTTCTCCAAAAACACAGGTGTCGTGCTGGCCAGATTGATCAGGTAATTGGTGTGGATCGCGAGCGGCTTCAGATCGTACCTCTGGCGCAAGCGGTTCATGATTGCGCATTGGTTACGGCTGAGATCGTATGGCCGCCACTGCCGGGGGCTGGTGGAGAAAATCTGGAAGGTATTGCATCCCAGGCGGTAGGCGCGTTCCGCCGCGTTCTCCACTCCGCCGGCAATGGAAGTGTGAATACCGATGCGGCGGGACGTCAGGCGTGGCGAGCGTTTCGGAGGAGGCGAGTTCAGGATGTCCTGCTCACGGGACATGGAACGCGGCATAATAGAAGTATAGCGGGAGCGGCGAGGAAGACGTTGCGAGCAACGTCTTTACCATTCGCTGGCGTTTGCCCGAACCGCGCTCGTGGCGATAAACTTCAGGTTTCGAGGGAAGATCATGTTAGTTGTCATGCAGGCGCACGCCAGCGAGGAGCAGGTGCGCGCGGTTTGCCAGAAGATCGAGGCCATGGGATACCGGGCCCATGCCATGCCCGGAGCACAGCGCACTGCCATTGGCATTACCGGCAATCAAGGCGAGATCGAGCCGGGCACGCTGGAAGAGATGCTTGGAGTCCAAGAGCTCATTCGCGTCAGTAAGCCCTACAAGCTGGTGAGCCGCGATATTAAGCAAGACAACACTGTCATCCGCTTTGCCGGCACGGAGGCGACTATCGGCGGCCCTGGGCTGGCCATTGTTGCCGGACCCTGTGCCATAGAGAATCGCGAGCAGGCGTTTGCCGTGGCCGAGCGGGTGTGCCGCGCTGGCGCGCAGTTCTTTCGGGGCGGAGCCTATAAGCCGCGAACTTCACCTTACTCATTCCAAGGACTGGGCGAACAGGGATTGCAGATCATGGCAGAAATCCGCCAGCAGTTTGGGATGAAGATTATCACCGAAGCCATCGACCAAGAGTCGCTGGAATTAGTGGAGGAATATGCCGACGTGATTCAGATCGGCGCGCGCAACATGCAGAATTTCTCGCTGCTGAAGCGCGCTGGGCGCTGCAAGAAGCCTGTCCTGCTCAAGCGCGGCATGTCGGCCACGCTGGAAGAGTTTCTGATGGCGGCAGAGTACGTGATGAGCGAAGGTAACTACAACGTTGTGCTGTGCGAACGAGGAGTGCGAACTTTTGCCGACCACACACGCAACACGCTTGACTTGAGCCTGGTGCCGGCGGTGCAGCGCCTCAGTCATCTGCCCATACTTGTGGACCCAAGCCATGGCACCGGCAAGCGGAACAAGGTGACACCACTGTCGCGAGCAGCGGTCGCGGTGGGCGCAGACGGGCTCATGGTGGAAGTCCATCACCAACCGGACCTGGCGCTATCCGATGGGATGCAGTCACTTTATCCCGAACAGTTCGACGAATTGATGGTGCAGATTCGCCAGATCGCGCCAGTGGTGGGGCGCACCGTGCCGGGCATTGGCCGGCAAACGCCGGCGGTTACAGCCCGTCCACCACGGACCGCGGCAGCCACGCCAGCCGCGGACTGATCTTGAGAAAGTTTCTTCTCACCGTTTTTCTGCTTCCCATCGCCACCGCGGCGGGATGGTGGTACTTCCACCAACGAACCCTGCCCGATTACGGCCCCGCATATCGTGAGTATGCGTACATAAGCAATGGCGGGAGCAATACGGTGAGCGTGCTTGACCTGACTCCGACGCCGATTCCCAGCTTCAACGTAATCAAGACCATCGCCGTTGGCAGCAATCCGACTGGGGTAACCGCCAACAGCAGAAAGAATGAAATCTACGTCGTCAACACGGTCTCAAACAATGTCAGCGTGATTGACGCCGAACGGAATCAGGTTGTGGCAACCATTGGCGTGCAGGGTAAGCCTTATTTCATCGATGTTTCGCTGGATGGCAAACGTGGCTACGTGGCTAACTCGGGTTCGGCCAATGTGTCCGTTATTGACCTCGAAAAACGGGTGGTGCTAGGGAACGTGCGCGTCGGCACCTCGCCAGGACTGGCCAGAGTTTCTCCCGATGGTAAGACAGTCGTGGTGAGCAATCGCGCCGATAATACGATCTCCCTGATCGATACCTCCCGTCTTGTGGTCCGAACAACTCTGCCGGGTTGCCAGCAAGCAGAGGACATAGCCATCATGGCCGACTCTACAAAAGCGTTTGTCGCTTGCACTGGCGCGGGACAAGTCGCGGCGATTGACCTGAAAAACGACAGGGTTTTGGCGTTACTGGATGTGGGGCGCACGCCGGTGCACTTGGCTCTGAAGCCCGATGGCGGCGAGTTGATAGTTTGTAACTTTGATTCAAATAGTGTGTCTATCATCGAAACCAATAACAATGAAGTCGGCGGCAGCTACTTGATCGGGACCAAGCCGGCGCGCGCGGTATTGTCAGCCGACAGCTCCCGCCTTTACGTCAGCAACTTTGCCTCCAATACGGTGGCGGTTTACGACATAGACAACGGCAAAGTCATCGCATCGATTTCGGTCGGCAGCCGTCCGGACGGACTGGCGCTTTCAAATAGTGAAGATTATCTGCTGGTGCTGAATTCTCAGTCTGGTGACGTTGCAGTCGTACAGAAGCGCAAATCTACGAGGCTTGATCCTAACGAGTATTCGCTGCTGACTATGATTCCGGTGGGGGTTCAGCCGAATAACGTAGTGGTGAAATCATTCCTTGTGACCAGGTCCGCGGAAAAGTAAGCAGTGCTGAGCGCAAAACCTGGGTGCCCTTCAACTAGACTTCATCCCCAATTCCAGTTAAAATCCCTATAGATCAAACGACAACCGCCCGTGCACAGATTTGTGCGCGGGCGGATTTTTTTTGCCCAGAAAAGGAGCCGCCGTGATAGACACCGTCCACTATTCCGATGTCATGGAGATTGAATCGGTGGTGAAGAAACTTGAGAGTTGCGAGTATGCCAAGGACGAATTCACTCACGCCCGGCATCTGGCGGTTGCGGCATGGTATTCGACCCACTTCCCGGACCAGCAAGCTTTGGACAAAATGCGTTCCAGTCTGCTGCGATTCACCAAACACCACCAGGTAAAGGGCTACCATGAGACCATCACACGCTTTTGGCTCGCTCTGGTAAGAGAATTTTTACGGAGTTGTCGTGTAGATTCGAGTTTCTCCGAGCGGGTCAATGCACTGATCCAGCTATACCGCGACAAGAATGTTTTATTCGAGTTTTACAGCCGTGACCGCGTGATGTCTGACCACGCCAGAGAAGTCTGGATCGAGCCCGACCTGAAGCACCTCAGCAACCTGTAACAGAACTTACCGCGATTCCGAGAGCGCCTTGCCGCAAAACTTTTCGAATGCGGCTCTGAGGTTGGCAGCAATTTCGGCGGCTTCGCGGGTTTCGATGTCGCTGCGCTGCATCATGTAGACGAGCTTACCGTCACGCAGAATTCCAATCGAGGGAGACGACGGTGGGTAGCCGGTGAAATATGAACGGGCGCGATCGGTGGCTTCTTTATCTTGTCCGGCGAAGACCGTAACGCTATTGTCGGGTTTGCTGGAATGCTGCAATGCCTGCCGGATGGCCGGACGCATGCGCCCGGCGGCGCATCCGCAGATCGAGTTCACAACGAGCATAGTCGTGCCGGGCTTTGATGCTGCCTCGTCAACTTCGGCGGCAGTGCGAGCTTCTTCAATCCCCAGCCGGGTAAGTTCTTCCCGCATTGGGACGATCATAATCTCAGGATACATTTGATCTCCTTAGCTTCTATTCTCCTATCTTACCTTAACGTTGTTCCCGCCGTGTCCGGAGATCGCTACTAAATCTCGCATATATACTGGTGCCCACTGATGCTGATTGAGGAAAATATTCCGCTGGCGCCGCTGACGACGTTGAAAGTGGGTGGAATCGCGCGCTACTTCGCCGCAGCGAAGACTGTTGCTGACGTCCGCCAAGCGGTTGATTACGCGCGTTCGCATGACTTTCCGATTTTCGTGCTTGGTGGCGGCAGCAATCTAGTGGTCTCTGACACGGGATGGCCTGGATTAGTGCTGAAGGTTGGCATCCCCGGCATTGAAGAGCGCAGCGAGCGTGGCAACGTTCTCTTCGAGGTTGGGGCGGGCGAAGACTGGGACAAATTTGTAGCTCGCGCTGTCGGCCGGAATTGCACCGGAGTGGAATGCATGAGCGGCATCCCCGGCAGTGTCGGCGGAACTCCGGTGCAGAATGTCGGCGCCTACGGCCAGGAAGTCGCAGAGACCATCGAATCGGTGCAGGCTTTAGACTTGAGGGACGGCGAAGTCCGCGAGCTTTGTAACGAAGCTTGCGGGTTTTCATATCGCACCAGCATTTTTAATACGACCGAGCGTGGGCGCTACATTATCCTGCGGGTCACTTATTCCTTAACGCCGGGTGGCGAGCCACGAATCGGGTACGCGGATTTGCAGAAATATTTCGCCGGCCGCAACATCACTCCGAGCCTGGCCGAGGCACGAGATGCAGTAAGGCGAATCCGCGCCAGCAAGGCAATGCTGATTACCCCCGGCGACGAGGACTGCCGCAGTGCCGGATCATTCTTCAAGAATCCGGTGCTCTCTGCCGAACAGTATCAAGAACTCAGCCAACGCGCCCTGGCGCGAGGCTTACAAATCCCTAGTTATCCGGCGCTTGATGCGCAGCGAAAAGTTTCTGCTGCGTGGCTGGTGGAGCACTCAGGTTTTTCCAAGGGATACAGCAGCGGCCGGGTAGGCATTTCACGCAAACACGCGCTCGCCATTGTGAATCGCGGGGAAGCGACGGCCGCCGACGTCCTGGCTCTCAAAGAGCAGATACAGGAGCGAGTGCAGGAAATCTGGGGCATCCCGTTGGACGCCGAACCGGTGTTCGTGGGGTTTTAGGTTCAGTGTGCCCCCTTTCGTTATCCCGCTGAAGCCGATCGATCCCTGACCACGCTTCCGAGAATGCCTTTCCCGGTCTACGCGATCAGTTCACGTCCTGGGAACTACGCAAGAACAACCTCATTTCACGTTCCCAAAAAAGAAATTTGAACAATTCAGGCGCATGGGCGGTCTGCATGAATGAGGGCCAACAGGTGGTCGCAGGACCAGTGATTTTGAGCGAAGCTATGGCGATGGCGCAGGCGGGCGAAGATGTTCTCGAAGCCATGGTCCGTGAGCACGCGCGCCTGGTATTCCGAGTTGCTTACTCAGTGCTGCGCAACCACCATGATGCCGAAGACGCCACCCAGGAAACCTTTGTCCGCGTATTGCGTTATGGCAGGAAGTTAGGCGAGATGCGCGACCCAAAAACGTGGCTGGCACGGATCGCATGGCGGGTGGCGGTGGATCGGCGAAAGAAACCGCCGGAGGTTAGCCTGGACGACAGCGAAAACGCAATTCTGGAGCTTAGTAGTGCAACTGCGAGTGCAGATCAATTTGTGCTTGGTTCTGAAATGTCCCGACTGCTGGAAGCGCTCATTGCGGCACTGCCAGAACAACTGCGCGATCCCTTGACGCTTTCGACGGTGGAGGAGATGTCGCCGGATGATATTGCAGAAGTACTCAGAATCAAACCGGCAGCAGTGCGATCGCGAATGTTTCGAGGGCGCGAGATCCTACGCGAGAAGTTGAGCGCCCTGCTGGAAGGCAAATATGGAGCCTAGAGATCATAAGCAAAATCGAGGACACAGTTTAGATCAGGTACTAGATTCGGCACTGGCGCGGTATAGCCGGGTGGAACCGCGCGCGGGGTTGGAATCCCGCATCAACGCAAATCTTCAATCGGAGAGGGAGCGCAGGACACAGAAAGTGCGCGGTCGCCGATGGTGGGCAGTGTTGGCCTTGGTAGCAACGGCGATAGCGATCGCTATGACAGTATGGGTGGGATCCACAAGGAAGCCGGCGTCGGGAACCCCGACGGCCGTAGCTATCAACTCTCGTCCGGCGGTACCCGATCTCAAGGGGCCATCCGAGGTAGTCAGACTGCGCTCCAATGCTGATCACGGGAGACACTTGGCGCGGGTCGGGCCTTTGTCCCGGAAATTGCAGGCGACGATTCAACCGCCCGGCGCCGCCCCACGGCGGGAGCAGTTTCCTACTCCGACTCCATTGAGCGAGCAGGAACAAATTCTGGTCCGATACGTGACCCAGTTTCGCAGGCACGCGGTAATGCTAGCGCGAGCACAAACGGAACTCTTGACGCAAGAGAGGCTCGAAGAAACGCAGCCCAGCTCGAAACCAGGCGAGCCGCGACTCAACCAGTTCATGCAAACAAGTTTCGAGCAGCAGGACAAATAAGGAGAACATACATGCGCACAAGGATAGCGGTATGGTCGGCAATGCTGGGGTTAGCTATTGGCTGTGCGGTACAGGCGAGCTATGCTCAAGACGCGGACTCATCACCGAAGCCAACGGCAGAGCAGCGGGCGGCGACCGCCTACCGCCTGGACTTCGCTGTAAACGAAATGGAAGACGGAAAGAAGATCAACACGCGGCAATATTCGATGAACTTGAACTCTGGCGACGCCAATAGCGTGAAGATCGGAACGCGGGTTCCAGTGGAAGCGAAACAGGGTGAGTTCCAATACATCGATGTCGGTACTAACATCTGGTGCAGATTGGAAGAACGAAGCAAAGGGCTGCTGCTGTCTATACGCAGCGAGATCAGCAACTTTGCTGTTCCCGACCAGCAAAGCCGTGGCGCCATGCCGCTATTAAGACAACTCCAGATTAACGCGAGCACAGTAGCGGTTATTGGCAAGCCCTTAGTGGTTGGCAGCGTGGATGATCCCAATTCCAAGCGGCAGTTTCAACTTGAGGTAACCACAACGAAGCTGAGATAACAACTGGAACGGCGGTTCGGTATCCTCTCACTCGAGAGAAGGGCACCGCCTGCCAGGGGTCAGGATGACCACGCGCATACTGGTGGGAAGGCGCCGCCCAGTTCGCGCCCCTGCATTTTTCTTTTGTGACCCAAGCATGGGAAGGTACACGATCCGGCGCAGGCGGCGGCCGTCCCTCCTTACCTATCGGCCAATCGCGCTGCTTCTTGAAAGATATTTACAAACATCTCGCGAGTGAGTTTGCCGGTATTTGTATTCTGATTGGACGGATGATACGAAGTCAGAAGGATTGGGCCATTCGGCATCTGGTAGCTCGCTCCGTGCCGGAAGATATAAAGCTGCTTGCTTTTCAGGATTCCGCGACGCTTCAAATGGTTCAAATAAGCGTCGAAACCAACCCGTCCGAGGGCAACAATCACTTTTTTCCTGGTCAATCCATCTAACTCACGGTCGAGGAAAGACGTGCAGTTGGCGAGCTCCAGGGGGTGCGGCTTATTATCCGGCGGTGCGCAGCGCGCCGCCGCTGTGATGTACGCGTCCTTTAATTCAAGACCATCGCCCCGGTGGGTGGCGTTAGGCTGGTTGGCAAATCCAGTTTCATATAGCACCGGATACATAAAGTTGCCCGACGAATCTCCGGTAAAAGGACGGCCGGTGCGGTTGGAGCCATGAGCACCAGGCGCGAGGCCGAGAATGATGACGCGCGCATCGGGATCGCCAAAGCCGGGCACGGGCTTTCCCCAATAGTCGCAATTCAGGTAGGCGCGACGTTTCTCACGCGCGATTCGCTCACGATACGTCACTAGCCGCGGACAGCGGGTGCAGGCGATCACTTCCCGATTGAGTTGGTTGAGCCATTGCGGTAAATTTTTCATTGGTAACCGTCAGTCAATGGTGTTCGAGCAATGACCCTCGCATCGTTTTGTGTTCTTGATGTTCATGTTGTTAGAGCCCATACGACCAACTAGTGCCTCTTCTCTCGTTTGACGCTGCTCGACTCCAGTCTTTACACTCAGACTAGCAAGTAGACGGTTCGGACCCGCTCAAAAGGACGCCTCACCCGGTTCAAGTGCGAAAGGTAAAACGTGAGCCCCACCGAGACAAAAGACAGCGTCAAACGAGAAATCCAGGTTGAAATCCCGGCCGCAGAAGTCGCTCGCGAAACTGACTCGCTAATCCAAAAATACCAGAAACTCGCCCGCCTGCCGGGCTTTCGGGTAGGCCATGTGCCGGCCTCCATTATTCGTCAGCGCTTTGCCGAGGATATTAAGAGCGAAGTGGTCGAAGCCCTGGTGCCGCGCTACTTTCGCCGCGAGGCAGAAAAGTTAGGGGTGCAACCGGTATCGCAACCGCAGGTTTCCGACCTTCACATTCATGATGGTGAGCCGCTGCGCTTCAAGGCCAGCTTCGAAATCATGCCAGAGCTCAAGGTGGAAGGCTATAAGGAATTGCGGGCGGAAAGGCCGCAAATCACCATCACGGATGACGAAGTCGAGGAGGCGCTCGCCAGCCTGCGCGAGGAGCGCGCGACATTCGTGTCCATTGAAGGGCGTCCGCTAGGGGATGGCGACTTCGCCCAAGTTTCACTTCATGGCAAGCCGAAGGAAGCAGACCAGCCCGCGGCTTCTTCCGGAACTTCTTCAAAGCCTGGCGTGGCAGAGTCCCAGCCGGTACACATGGATGACGTTCTGGTGGAGATTGCGGGCAAGACGACGATGCCGGAGTTCACAGAGAATCTGCGCGGCGCATCGGCGGGCGACGAGCGAACCTTCGAGGTAACGTATCCGGAGGACACGTCCGACAAGCGTCTTGCGGGAAAGACTTTCACCTATACCATTATGGTGAACTCGCTCAAGCAGAAGAATCTTCCCGAACTGGACGAAACTTTTGCAAAAGAGCTGGGCGACTTTGCCAATCTTGACGAGGTAAGAAAAAAAATCCGCGAAGGACTGGAAGCGGAGCGAACTCATGCAGCCGAGCATGTCGCCAAAGACAAACTGGTTGCGGAGCTGGTAAAACGCCATGACTTCGAAGTCCCTGAAGCTCTGGTAGACCGGCAAATTGATATTCGGCTGGAACGTGGCCTGCGCGCTCTGGCAGCGCAGGGTATGCGAGCCGAGGACATGAAGAAAATGGACCTGGCTCGTTTACGTGCCGGCCAGAGGGAGCAGGCAATCAACGAAGTGAAGGCTTCGTTGCTGCTGGGAAAAATTGCTGACGAAGAAAAAATCGACGTTAGTGATGAAGAACTGGATCACGAGATCGAAGCCTTGGCCAAGCAGTCGAAACAGACTGCGGAAGCCATTCGCGCGCGTTTGACACGTGATGGAGCGCTCGATAGAATCCGTTCTAGAATCCGCAGCGAGAAGACCCTCAACTTTCTGTATCACCAGTCTGCTTAACCGCGGACTACTTTCGATCCTCCTCCGAAAGCGAACCTGGTCGTCGGGGCAGGAGTGTGGCAGGTGAACGTGAACGATCCACGAATGATGCTGGTACCCATGGTCATCGAGTCGACGGGCCGGGGCGAACGGGCCTATGACATTTATTCCCGCTTGCTGCGCGACAACATCATCTTCATCGGTACCCCGATCGATGACAACATCGCCAACCTGGTAATCGCCCAGATGCTGTTTCTGGCTCAGGAAGATCCCGAGAAAGATATCCAGCTTTACATTAATTCGCCAGGGGGATCGATCACCGCAGGCATGGCGATTTACGACACCATGCAATACGTTAAGAATGACGTCACTACCATATGTATCGGCCAAGCGGCCAGCATGGCGGCATTACTATTGGCATCAGGCGAAGGTAAGAAGCGGCTGGCCTTACCCAATTCACGCATTCTGATTCATCAGCCCTCGATGGGCGGGCTCTCTGGCCAGGCGACTGACATTGATATTCATGCCCGCGAAATCCTTCGTATGCGTGAGATTACCAATCAGTTGCTGGCCAAGCACAGCGGTCAGAAATTGGATAAAGTAGAAAAAGATGTGGAACGCGATTTCATCATGAACGCGCAGCAGGCTAAAGAATACGGAATCATAGACGATATCATCTATAAGACGAGATAGAGGTATGATCGGCGCACGCCGAAAATTCCTGGAGGTCTCGGCGACAAGCGGCTACTTTCTCCGATTGGCCGTTACATGCCAAGAGCCGGAGTGAGCCGAGCAAGAAAAAGGAGCGAGCCGAGTGAAAAACAGGTCAGGCACAGAGGAGATGTTACGCTGTTCGTTCTGTCATAAGTCACAGGACGCGGTCGCCAAGCTAATCTCCTCGCCGAGCGACTACCCGCGCGCTTATATTTGCGACGAGTGCGTGGCCGTTTGTAATTCCATACTTGAAGACGACCGTACGGCGACGCCTGCAGCCTCCACTCCCAATCAGCTTCCCAAGCCACAAGAAGTCAAGACGTTTCTCGATGAATACGTCATCGGCCAGGAACAAACCAAGAAGAAGCTGGCGGTTGCGGTTTACAACCATTACAAGCGGATCTACATGAACCGTCAGCGCAATGGCGGGGACGGCATCGAGCTTACCAAGTCCAACATCATGCTGATCGGCCCGACTGGTACAGGCAAGACGCTGCTTGCGCAGACACTGGCTCGGATGCTGGACGTTCCCTTCGCCATCGTGGACGCCACGACTCTCACCGAAGCCGGATACGTCGGCGAAGATGTCGAAAACATCATCCTCAAGCTGCTGCAGGCAGCTGAGGGCGACGTAGGTCGCGCGCAGACTGGCATTATCTATATTGACGAGGTAGACAAGATCGGCCGCAAGGATGAGAACCCATCCATTACTCGCGACGTGTCCGGCGAAGGCGTGCAGCAAGCGTTGCTCAAGATTCTCGAGGGCACGATTGCCAACGTGCCGCCGCAAGGCGGCCGCAAGCACCCCCACCAGGAATTCACCCCGGTTGATACCACCAACATCCTGTTCATATGCGGTGGCGCATTCGTGGGCCTCGACAAAATTGTTGGACGCCGCATAGGAAAGAAGTCGCTCGGTTTTCGTATGGGAGAAGATAGTCCCGAAGCCAGCGCCGAAGAGGTGCAACCTAAGCAGAAATACGAACTGCTTAGCGATGTGCAGCCCGAAGACCTGATAAAGTTCGGCCTGATTCCAGAGTTCGTGGGACGTTTGCCGGTGGTCGGTGTATTGCAGGATTTGGATGAGGCTGCGTTAATCGAGATATTGACCCGTCCCAAGAACGCAATCATTAAACAATACCAGCGTTTGTTCGAGTTCGAAAACGTCCGCCTGAAGTTCAGCGAAGATGCCCTGCGCGCCGTTGCCAGACAAGCCATGGCTCGCAAGGTAGGCGCCCGCGGGCTGCGCATGATCCTCGAAGAGTTAATGCTGGACCTCATGTTCCACTTGCCCAGCCAAAAAAAGGTGAAGGAGTTCGAAGTTACCCGCGAGATGGTAGAAAAGCGGAATGCCACACTTTCGATGATGGAGAAGGCGGGCTAGAAGCGACTAGAATCGTGGAGAATGCAATTTTCTGCATCTCTGTGATAGCAAGTTTTTTATGACAATTCTGTAGAGACGCTTGCTGGGTCACCTATAATCGGCTAGGAAGCTTGCTCAGAAGGAACGGAGAAGAGTTGGGAGAAATGGTTACCACATCCAAAGAGAAATTCGAGACCAGGAAGCTGCCAATGATGCCCATCCGGGATGTGGTCATCTTCCCTTACATGATGACGCCGTTCGTGGTGGGCCGCGAATCAAGCGTTCACGCCCTGGAAGAGGCACTTGCGGCTGACAAGAAGATTTTCCTGGCTACCCAACACGACGCCAGCATCGATGAGCCCAAGCCCAACGAGATTTACCAGGTGGGCACGATTGTCAACATCGTTCAGAGCCTGAAACTTCCTGACGGCAACATCAAAGTACTCGTCGAAGGCATCGAACGCGGCAAGATTCTTCAGGTCACCGATACTGAAGGCTACATGCAGGCTACCGTCCGGGTGGCACGCTACGCTGCTGAAGTGAAGCCCGAGATTGAAGCCGGCATGCAGCGGGTTACTACTCTTTTCGAACAATACGTCAAGCTCTGCCAGTCGCTGAATTATGAAACCATGATTGCCGCGGTGCGCATGGAAGATCCTGCCAAGCTGACTGACACCATCGCCGCCAACCTGCAACTCTCGATTGAGGAGAAGCAGGAGTTGCTGGAAATTTTCGATCCCGCGGAGCGTCTGACTCGCATTGGCGACGTACTCGATATCGAGATCGAGAAGCTCAATATGGACCGCACCATTCAGTCGCGAGTAAAGCGGCAAATGGAACGGGCGCAGAAAGAGTATTACCTCAACGAGAAGATAAAGGCGATTCAAAAGGAACTGGGCCGCGGCGAGAAGAGCGAATTCGACGAGCTCAAGAAAAAGATCGAATCCGCCGGCATGCCAAAGGATGTGCACGACAAAGCCATACAGGAACTGAAAAAACTGGAAGCCATGCCGCCCATGTCCGCCGAATCCACAGTTTCGCGTAACTACCTGGATTGGCTGCTGGCGGTCCCGTGGAAGAAACGCTCCAAGGAAATCCGCAATATTTCCCGCGCCGAAAAAGTGCTTAACGAAGATCATTATGGGCTGGAGAAGATCAAGGAACGCATTCTTGAATTTCTGGCTGTGCGGCAATTAGTCAAGAATCCCAAAGGCTCAATTCTTTGTTTCGTCGGACCTCCCGGGGTTGGCAAGACTTCACTAGGCATGTCCATCGCGAAGGCAACAGGGCGCAAGTTCGTCCGCATGTCACTTGGCGGTGTGCGTGACGAAGCCGAAATCCGCGGCCATCGCCGCACCTACATCGGCGCTTTGCCCGGCCAGATTATCCAGATGATGAAGAAGGCGGGTACCAAGAACCCGGTCTTCATGCTGGATGAAGTCGACAAAATGTCGATGGATTTCCGTGGCGATCCTTCAGCGGCGTTGCTCGAAGTGCTCGATCCCGAACAGAATTTTATGTTTGTGGATCACTATCTCGATGTCGAGTACGACCTCTCGCAGGTTTTCTTCATCACCACCGCTAACGTGATCCACACCATTCCGGCTGCTCTGCAGGACCGCATGGAAGTATTACGGTTGCATGGTTACACAGAGCTGGAAAAGGTAGAAATCGCCAAGCAGTTCCTGGTTAAGAAGCAGATGTTGCAGGCGGGGCTGACCGACAAGAACCTGAAATTTTCCGATGACGCCATCACCCACATCATCCGTTCTTATACCCGTGAAGCGGGCGTGCGCAATCTGGAACGCGAAATCGGAAATGTGGGCCGCAAAGTAGCGCGCAAGGTCGTCAAAGAGGGCGAGAACTTTAGTGCTGTTGTCAAAGCCGAGAATGTCGGAGACTTCCTGGGCGTTCTCAAGTTCCGCGACACGCTGGCCCACGAAAAGAGCGAAGTTGGCCTGGTAACCGGCCTGGCTTGGACGGAAGTGGGGGGCTCGATCCTCAGCACCGAAGCCACGGTCGTGGACGGGAAAGGCAAACTGACTCTCACCGGCAAGTTAGGCGACGTGATGCAGGAATCGGCACAGGCGGCCATGTCATATGTCCGTTCGCGAGCTCCACGCCTGGGTCTCTCCCGCGATTTCTACCGCAGTCTCGATATTCATGTGCACGTGCCTGAAGGCGCTATTCCCAAGGATGGACCTTCGGCTGGCATCACCATTGCCACCGCGATTGCAAGTGCGCTAAGCAAGATCCCGGTGCGTCGCGATCTGGCCATGACCGGCGAGATCACGCTGCGTGGAAAGGTCCTGCCGATCGGCGGTCTGAAAGAGAAACTGCTGGCTGCTCACCGCGCTGGCCTCTTCGAAGTCATCCTGCCCAAGGACAACGAAAAAGATTTGGCTGAGGTGCCGGAGAATCTGCGCAATGCCATGAAGCTCCACTTTGTCGAGACCATGGATAACGTTTTGGCGATTGCCCTCGAATCCCCGCTACCGCAAATCAGCGACCCTGGGGAGCAGGCTATTGCCCCCATCACGACCCCGCCCAGCGAGAGTCCGACGGCGCATCAGTAGCTTCGGCTCTCGGTTAACAGACATCAGTTTTCGTCACGAAGCCCACCAACAAGTGGGCTTTTGCTTTGTCTGACTCTGCCTCTTCACCATCGTACATTTGCTCCGGCGAATGGTCGGCGGTGTGCACACCATTAGATGACACCTGATTTGTGCCGCAATACAATGAAGTGAGGGGTGAGGTGCCAAGTGTATCCAGGACAACTCATGAGCAGGGTTCCCCTCAAAGGCAGTGCCGGCTTGGTCGTTGCTGCCGGCGTCGTGGTGCTTCTTCTGATCTTTCTACCCGCCTATCGCTGGTTTTTTCTGGTCAGCGTCGGGATTGGCTTGGCAGTCGCTGCCATCCTTTACTTCTGGTACAAACATAAGCCGGTGAAGCCCGAGGATGTTGATCGGCGGCCGCTGAAGCTCGATTAATTGATAGACCCTTGCGGGGAAGCTCATCAAATCGGGATGATTTCAACCAAGGCGAGATACGGCAAGCGCCTTGCTGATAAGACAAGCCACTTCATGAGAGTTTTGACTCGATTCATGGCTGCGGCTACCGACGCCGGCCGCTTTCCTCCTCCGGCGCTGCCCGAGATTGCTTTCCTCGGCCGGTCGAATGTTGGCAAGTCGAGCGTCATCAACTCGCTGGTCGGTACCAAACTGGCTCGAACCAGCTCAACTCCCGGTCGCACCCGTAGTATTAACTTCTTCGAAGTGCGTTGGCCGGGCAAGCCGAAACCGGAGCTTGTTTTTACCGATTTACCAGGCTATGGGTACGCGCGCCTTTCGCGCGAGGTCGTACAGGAGTGGCCCACCTTCATCGAGCCCTATTTGAAAGAGCGTTCCTGCCTTGCGCTCTGCCTGGTGCTGGTGGACGTGAACGTTCCCCCACAGCAGAGCGACCGACAACTGCTGGAATTTCTCACTGCCAGCGGACGTCCTTTCGTGATCGTTGCCACTAAGAGCGACCGTTTGTCAGGCAATCAACTGCAAAAATCGATGCAAGATCTCGCCAGGGAGTACGAGGAGGCTCGCATCGTACCCTATTCTGCCAAGACCGGCGCGGGACGAGAAGAATTGTGGCGTGAAATCAAGCTGGCGGCGGAGCGGGTTCCTGTATCGCAATCCTGATTGTGAGATAAACAATCCGCGTCAGGCTTGTGCCATTCCCGTCCGCAGTACTTCCTTCCTTACGGTCAAACGCTCGATCAAATCTTCGCGCACCTCGTATCCTGTTCCCGGCCTGTCACTCACTTTGATGAGACCTTGGGGCGCGACCGTGACCTCGGGCTCGATAATGTCTTCCTTCCAGTAGCGCTTGGACGCAGAAACATCGCCTGGCAACCGGAAATTCTCCAGGGTGGATAGTGCGATATTGTGTGCCCGTCCAATCCCTGATTCCAGCATCCCGCCACACCACACCGGGATTTTGTACGACTGGCAAACGTCATGGACCTTTTTTGCCTCGCTAAAGCCCCCGACACGGCCTACCTTGATGTTGATGATCCGGCAGGCTTTTGCTTCAATCGCAGCCGCCGCATCCCGTGAATGACGGATGGATTCATCCAGGCAGATTGCGGTCTTGATCTCCCGCTGTAAGCGCGCATGGTTATGAATGTCATCATTCCACAAGGGCTGCTCCATCATCAGCAGCTTGAAGTCGTCAAACTTGCGCAGATGTTCGATGTTATCCAGCGTATACGCGGAATTGGCATCGCAACTCAGCAGGATTTCCGGCCAGCGGGAACGAATGCGGCCAAGCACATTGGTATCCCATCCGGGTTTCACTTTGACTTTGATGCGGCGATAGCCCGCCGCCAGTTCCCTCTCGACCATTTCCAGAAGTTGTTCAACGGTGTCCTGAATCCCGATTGACACTCCGCACGCAATCTCCGGTTGGGTTCCACCCAGCAACTTCCACAGAGGCTGCTTCTTCTGCTTCGCCTCGGTTTCCCAAAGTGCATTTTCCAGTGCCGCCTTGGCCATGCGATGACCGCGCACTGGGGAGAAGAGGGTTATGCAGTCCGTTGCGGAGAAGAGATTGCGCCCGAGAATAGCGGGAGCCAGGTACCCTTTGATCGTCGGCCAGGCGGTCTCAATCCACTCGTCGCTATAAAAGGGATCTTCGCCGGCGACGCACTCGCCCCAGCCATTGATCCCTTCACTCAGCACACTCACCAGCAGGATGCGACGGCTGTAGGTGCGCCCAAAACTCGTCTCAAAAAAATGGACGAGTGGCATGTGAATCTCCCGCAGTGTGATGGCTTCAATTTTCATACTTGCCCCGGGAGTAAAATCGCCGCATAAAACGAGGTGAATTACTTACTTTTCACCAATCGCGGCGTACTCCCAGTTCTCCAGCCAGCGACCCAGCAAAAATTTGCCATTGCCTTTTTGATCGCGTTCATACCCCAACAGCGCAAGTCTGTCCGAGAATGCCTTTAGAAACTCTTCCCGATTACGATCTTGAAGTTCTTGAGCCCGCAAGCGACCTTCTGGCGATGCCTTCCATTCATAAATTTCAGCCGGCACAGTTATTTCCTTTACTGGTTCAAATGTCGGCCTTGATCCGTTGCAGAGCAGTCTCAGCACCCGCTTCGACTTCAGCCACCACTCGGCTACCAGGCGATCGGTCGGCAAGCCACCCTGAAGCGGAGAAGAGGTAATCCCGTACTGATTCACGGTGTACCGTCGCGCAATCGCGCCCAGCTTTTCTATATTCAAGTAGGCATTCTTTATCTCCAGGGGATCGAATGTCCACTCCATTAATTCAAAGTTGCGGGCCAAGGCATCGTCACGTTGAAAAAGCTTGATGCTGCGGCCAAGTCCTGCATTACGATATTCCTTCCGCACGGCCAGCATCTGCGAGTGTAGATAAGCGTGCCCTCCGCGAGCCCCCGGCACCGCCAGCGCGAACCCGATCATCTCATCGCCCTGAAACGCGCCGATTATCTGGCCTCCAATCTTCTCTGCCACTACAAACAAACGCAGCGGCACCAGTTCGGCATCAGAGAAATTCCACACCTCTTTTTGCAGCGCGACACAGGCACGCATTTCGTCCAATTCATGACACTTGCGGATCACGATTGAACCGGTTATCGCTCTTTCTCCAGTTGCTTCGCCTGTTGCCATAAGGATTCCAGCTCTTCCATCGAAGCCTGCTGCGGCTCACGTCCGGCAGCGCTTAATTGTTCTTCGATCCATTGAAAGCGCCGCTTGAACTTGCGGTTCGTCTTCCGAAGCGCCGACTCGGGGTCGAGTGAAAGATAGCGCGCTATGTTTACCAGGACAAAAAACAGATCCCCGACTTCCTCCTCCAGCTTCCCGCGCAGCTCTTCGGGAATTTGCAGCCTGCCTGCACCGGCAATACCTTCGTTCTTCGACTGTAAACCTGCAGTCGGAAGTTTCTCGAGTTGTTCTTGCAATTCTTCCGTTTCTTCCTCCAACTTTTCGAATAGGCCATCCAGGTTCGGCCAGTCGAAGCCAACATGCGCAGCACGAGAGCTCAGTTTGTAGGCCTCAAGCAACGCCGGAATCGCCGCCGATACGCCCGCCAGCACTGAATGCTGATTTTCAGGGCGCTCTCCCTGCTTACCTCCTCCTGCCTGCAAACGCTTCTTTTTCTCCTCTGCCTTAAGCGCTTCCCAGTTGCGTAAGACATCCGAAGAGGTCTCCGCCTTGACGTCAGCAAACACATGCGGATGGCGGTCTACCAGTTTGCTTGAAAGCCTGTCCAGCACCTCGTCGATGGAAAACATACCCTGCTCGTTGGCCATCTGGGAATAAAACAGCACTTGCAGGAGCAGGTCGCCCAGCTCGCCCGTCAATTCTTTCCAATCTCGGTTATCGATAGCTTCCAGAACTTCGTAGGTTTCCTCTAACGTGTAAGGCTTGATGGAATCGAATGTCTGCTCCCGGTCCCAGGGACACCCCCCAGGCGCCCGTAAACGTGCCATGATTGAGACGGCGCGCTCGAAGCGCTGGCCGGTGGGACTGGATGATGTGAAGTCGGTCATCGTAAACACTGTAAATGAGTTAAGCGGAAGCGGGCAACGGAGAACGGTACAAGCCCCCAGCGCCTGCAAATAAATAGCTAATAGGCATAGATATTGGACGACCCTGTAGCTCCTGTGTTCTGACGGGAGGAGCACCCTTAGCAGTGGCACAGGGTATTACCAGGTTGCACCAAGGTCATCTTCCCCTAAGGCGATTTGGGAGGCAGACTAAGATGGACGGGCGGGCCCCGCGGCTCGAGAATCTACCCAGAGATATCTGATTGGAAACTATGAACCTCCCCAGCAAAGCGCGGCCACCGCTCGACGGCGAGCGTTTTCAGGTGGTGGTCATCGGCGGCGGCATCAATGGGGTTGCCATTGCGCGCGAGTGTGCTCGCGGCGGGCGTCGCACGTTGTTGCTGGAGCAACATGACTTCGGCTCCGGCACTACCAGCCGGTCCACCCGAATTATTCATGGCGGACTGCGCTACCTGGAGCATGGCGAAATCGGCATGGTACGCGAGGGACTTCGGGCGCGCGGACGGCTGCTGCAAGAGCGGCCCCATCTGGTTCATCCCGTGCATTTCCTGCTTGCCCTCAACGACAATAGTCGCCGCAGTTCTCTCGCGGTACGCACCGGGCTGTGGCTCTACCGGCGGCTGGGCGGAACGCTAGGCGCTACCAGTTCGGATATGGATAAGAAGAAGCTCGAACAATGGCTTGACTCGGGGCATCAATGGTCAATTTTTAACTTTGAAGATGCCCAATGCGAGTTTCCTGAGCGCCTGGTGGCGGAGTGGCTGGTCGAAGCCGTGCAAGCTGGCGCAGTCGCGCGCAATCATACCCAGGTGCTGGCAGTGGACGTGATTCATGGCAAGGTTCGCGGAGTGCTGATGCGAGACCTGCTGACTGGGAAAGAAGAGCGCATCGAAGCCACCTGGGTGGTCAATGCCACCGGGCCGTGGGCGGACCGCCTTTGCCAGCGTTCTTCGATTCGCACTTCTCGGCCGATGCTGGGTGGCGTACGCGGATCGCACATCGTGCTTCCGCGGTTTGCAGGAGCGCCGGGCACGGCTCTGTACGCGGAGGGCATGGATGGCCGGCCGATCTTCGTGATTCCCTGGAATGAGCAGATCCTGGTCGGCACTACGGAAATCCCTGATACCAGCGACCCCGGAAAAACGCAGCCGACCAGCGAAGAGATCGAATATCTGCTAAATTCACTGGCCGGGCTTTTCCCGCGTTCCAAGATATCGTCACACGACATACGTTACGCCTTCGCGGGAATACGTCCGCTGCCGTTCTCTCCCAAGCGGGATCTTTCCTCGATCACCCGGCGACACTTTCTCCACGATCACACTGACGATCACGTAGTGCGCATGCTCTCGGTAATTGGTGGAAAGTTGACTACCGCCGCGGACCTGGCCAGGGATTGTGCGCAGAAAATCGGCGGCCGAGCGCGGACGGCGCCCGGTCTCGCCCTATTATCGGACGATACGCTCGATCCCCTGTTGGACAACTGGGTGCTCGACATTGCACAGGCGGGCGCAGTGAGTGAGACCTCGGCGCGCGGCATTGTGGAATGGCACGGCCGCCGCGCTCTGGATATCGCCCGGATCGCGTTAAGCAGCGCGGACATGCGCGCGCCCTTGTGCGCACATACCGAACATATTGTGGCCGAGGCAGTGGATGCATTCTCAAATCAGTGCGCGGTCACCCTGGCAGATGTTCTATTGCGACGCGTGCCGGTGGCGTGGGGAAATTGCTGGTCGCAGTCCTGCAGCCGCGAGGCTGCTCTGCGAGTCGGCGCCGTGATGGGATGGTCCGATATGCAGACTGCTGCCGAACTGGAAACCGTCGAAGTAGAACGAGCTGCATTGCTACGCAAACCACAAGTGGTGAATGCTCCGCTTGAGGCTGCGGCGGATTAGGTCCAGGTTTCAGGTCGGTGTCAGGCCAATTTTCCTTTCAAAATACCTACTAAGAGCTCGGTGTCATCTGAGATGATCGCGTCCACTGCCCAGTCTGCGAACCGGCGCATTGCATCTCTTTCATTTACCGTCCACACAAAGACGCTTTTACCACTGTCGTGAACCTCCTTAATCAAGTTGCGATGTACCAGGTCGTGCCTGGGAATGACGTACTGGACGGGCAGTTCGGGCCACCGCCTCAAGTGGTCTGCCCGGTCGCAAATGAAACCGAGGGGAAGCCGGGAATCACGGGAACGAAGTGCACTCAGGATTTGCGGCAGAAACGACGAGACTACAAACCTTTTCGGCACATGCCGCCGCAGCGCGGCTAGTACCGCATCTTCCAAGCCAACGACTTTCAATTCGATATCCAGGAAAGCTTGCTGAGCATAGCGGGCAACCACGTCTTCGAGTAGCGTGAGATTGAGATCGGAGCGATTCGCACGCGCGATATTGCTGCCGCAAAATTGGGCATCATGACAGATGACGGGAAAGCTGTCGCTGGTGAGACGAACGTCAAACTCGAAACCGTCGCAACCGTGCTGGAGCGCCAGGTCGAAGGATTCGATGGTATTTTCGGAAACGCTTTTAGTAGCGCGGGCTCCGCGATGACCGAGGAGTAGAGGGAGCATTGGAATTCATTGTAGGCGAGGCGGAACGCCATCATCAGCAGCACTATGGAACGTGAGCACTCAATCTAAATCGAAATCGCGTATAGGTTTGCCGGTGTCGGGACTTTCTTTGGCGCGCTTTACGGCTTCCTGGAATTTTTTCTCCAGCAGATCTGAGGCATGCTTCTGGTTCTCGACAGACTGGCGGAAGACCGATTCGCGGCGGGTATCCTGCTCCCTCATCGCACGCGCGGCTGCTTCCATATCGGCGAAGGTCTTCGGTTGCACCGCCGCGGTATGAGCAATCACACCCTTGGTAGACGAATCCACCTTCAGCAACGCGCCGCAACACGGGCAGGTGACCTCGAACGCTGGCGTGTCCTTCCCCATGTAGCAAATCATACTCCAAAACATGCACTCGATGCCTCGAAGCGCCGGTTCTGAGATCGGGGCGCCGGGACTCAGTGAGCCCGAAGTTTGATGGGCAGGACTTTGAATAGATACAGCATCTCCCAGCCGAGGAGAAAGAACGATGCGATTACTACCATAATTGCGAGCAGCTCGCCGAAATTCAGGCGGTTGCTGCGGGTGGGATCAAGCCTGCGGGCCCCCAAACTCAAGATGTTGAGCGTCGCAAAACCGAAGACCAACGCCCAAAGCATGTTGTAGACATCACCCTTTTTCCCGGGATACTGAAACAGGAATAGGGAGTTTGCCAACACCCCCGATTGCAGGCGAGAGCGGAGGGCGACTGTTTGGCGCCTGCCCACGCTAAGAGTGCACGCGAGACCGGCAAGAAAACGAAAGCAATCCATAGATGAATTGAGACTGCGATTCGGGGACAGCAGTGTCCCCATGGGACCGACGACTCCGGCGTCACCAATCAAAGGCGTAGATATTACTCTTTTTGGAAGGCCACGTCAGCTTCAGAGTTTTACTGGCAAAAATAGAGGGAGTAAAACAGACCAGCGAGCGCACGAGCTAGCCCCGTTCCGCGACCAATTACAATCGTTCCTATGCCCCGTAGCCCGAAATCAATCTTCTTTGATGTTGGGAATACTCTTCTTTTTCCCAGTCGGCGACGCATCCTGGCTCCATTGCACGCCCGCAAGGTGGTGCCCACAGCGGAGCATCTGCGGGCGCTGGAGCGACGAACCAAACGAGAATTCGACGTGATGATGGAGGGAAAGACCGGGGCAGACCACAGCTTCTGGTTTATTTTCTACTCCCACCTGCTGGAAGACCTCGGCATTGATGACGAGAATCTGCGAAATAGCCTGGTGGAGGCCACACGCATGTCCGCGAACTGGGATGTAATCAAGCCTGGCACGTGCGAGGCGTTGCAGAAAATTGGACGCCGCTATCGCATTGGGGTGATCTCAAATGCTGACGGAAAGATTGCCGAGATTCTCCAGCATTGCGGCATCTACGGCTGCTTCATGAGCATTACAGATTCTGGAATCGTGGGCAAGGAAAAGCCGCATCCGGCAATCTTCGAGGCAGCAATGCAGGCACTGGATGCACACCCGGAGGAGAGCTTGTACGTCGGGGATGTTTATTCCGTAGATTATCTGGGCGCGACCCGGGCGGGCATGCAGGCACTGCTGTTTGATGTTGCCGGTGCATACCGGGAATCTGGACTGCCGCGAGTGGAATCGCTGGAACAATTGCAAGAGAAGTTGGGCATCTGAGTTCCCGGAACTTACAGCGTTATTATCTGGTGGTCGTGACAAGAAGTGTGGACGGTCTCGTACAGATTTTGCAGTAGCTCTGTTCCATAGCGCGCAACAAAGTAAATGCCGGCAATCTCGCGCTCCTGTAGCGCCTCCTGGGGATAGAGCATGTTGCTGAGGAATTCGGCGTGACGTCCCGCTGTTTCGCTACGTCGAAGTTCGGCACGCGCAGCGCGGGCGCGTAACTGCTGTAGTTGATACTGCATTTTGGAGCCGGCGTTCTCTGCGGCCTCGACCAGGCTTTGGTCCAGGCGGGCAAGGGATTCACGAACGGTCTTAATAGATTTCTCCACACTGGAGTTGGCGCTGTCGAAGGCAGCCTGGAGTTCATCAGGCAAAATGCGTGCCGCCAAATTTTCCCGGAGCCTGTCCGGGCCAATAAATACTTCCGGAAAAGCAAGATGGTACCGTTCCAACAAGCGCTGGGCTTTCGATTCGACGATCGTGGCCGAAAAACGTGGCAGGATGGGCGTGATTCGTCCGAGAAGTGCCTGGTATACGACCGCAGCCTGCGCGAAGTATGCAACTTCGGCGGCGCCGCCGATGTAGGCCAGAGTGGGGAGCAGATAATCCTGCACCACCGGACGCAGCAAAACGTTAGGGCTGAACTCCTCTGGCGAGCCTGCAATGTGCTGCAACAGTTCAGCCTGAGAAAGTTTCTCGTCCCCAACTACAAATTCATTACTCCCAGATCCCCCGTTTGGCCGGCGATGCACCGGCACGCGTGAGCCATGCCGCAAAGTAAATAGCAACGTGGAAGAAGGTGTAACTTTCACCTGCTGGTGGTATCCCGCCGCTTCAAGCGCTTTACCGCGTTCCAGCAAAGCATCATCGAGCTCCGCCGCACGTTCGCCGGCGGCGCGGAAGATCGGCTCGGCAACGGCGTGCAGCTCCTCGTCCGAGGCGTCCAGCAGAATGACTCCCCAATCCCCGAAGAGGCGCGTGAATAGCCGTGCAAATGCTCTGCCCATGGTCTCGCCGGTACGATAAGTCTCACGCAGAAAATTTGTAGCCCCGCCATCGCCGAGGAGTTCGCTGGCGGTTTTAACGATGGATTCAATCTCCGGGGCGAAACTCACCGTGCTAACAGGCGCATCTGAAGGGCCTTGAGCGGGTGCAATCAGCTTCACCAGAGAACCGTCAGCGGCAGGAATGGATGCGTGATTTACCTCATCCAGATCATGGTCTTCAGTGGCCAGCCAGAATACGGGAACGCACTCGACCCCAACGGCAGTTGCTTCCACCGCCACCTTGATTGCGCTCAGCGCTTTGAAAATTGAGAACAACGGGCCGCCGAATAATCCGACCTGCTGTCCCGTCACGAGGGCGGCTGCGCCCGCACGCAGGCGGGCAATGTTCTCGATGGTCTTCGGCGAAGCGCTCCAACTTTTGTTCTGGCGCTCGAGGATGGCGGAAACGCGGGCGCGGCGGCCAGGGTCATAACGCACGGCGGCTGTTTCGTCTTTCAACCATTCCTGAATGTGGGGAGCCCGCGAATAGAACTGCTGCACTTTGGGAAAATCGTAGAGAAAGTCGGAGAAAAGCTGCGTAGTGTGCGGTATTTGGCTGAAAGGCAAACACTGCGCCTTCACCGGCAATTCTCCTGACATGGTTGGGTCGCGGGATTCATGCGCTGATGATCGCCCCATTCTACAGGCTGGTTTCGTAGATCAGATGCCGCAAACCACAGGGAGATGCAAAACAAGCACTCCGCAATGAGCACCCCGCGGCAGCAGTCATTCAGTAGCCAACGCAGTTCTTGATGGTCCGTTAAGGTGCTCGTTGGCTGGCTGAATGCTGAGTGCTCGCGCGCGACCAGCCACTGCCCTTTCACATCTAATCAACTGTTTGACTTCCGACTGTTTGACCCCTAAAGTTGGAAGTAGCTCTTTGCAATATGGCCATCCCACCAGTGGGGGCGTCACGGCTTCGACGGAGATGCTTGCGGCCAAGAGGCATGCCGGGGTGCACACACCCGTAATCGTGGGCAAAATGATAATTGCCAATCAACAGATGGCATACGCTGCTTAATTAGTTAAGTAGCCGTCCTCCGCGGCTTTGCCCGTGGGCTGCGGTAAGGACGTCGCACAGCGGGCTGGCCTTCTCTGCTACGTCTGGGCAGGAGGGCGAGACTTTCAGGCTAGCGGCTTGCGTTTCTTGTCCGTTCTGAGCGACGGCCGCGAACGTCCTGGGGTAATGCCCAGGGCATGAACCGGACTAAGCATGTAGGCTCTTGACCAGTAACATTTTCGGACGCGGGTTCGACTCCCGCCGCCTCCACCAAAATACTCCGACAAACTTCATCCAGTTCGATTCCTTAGTTGACTTCAAAACTAGTTGTGACTAAGCTTCAAAACCGCTTTGTAGGGGCTCGTGGATCGCGTTCCCACAGCCCTGACACTGCGACCCTCGCCCTACGTCTAAAAAATCAACTAAAGGAGCAGCTCCGTGGACACTTCTCGATTTAATTCCCGGTTGCGGGCATCAGGCTTTATCACCGGGCTCATGACGTGCAGTCTGTTGTTGCTGCCAGCTCCGCCAGCTCTTGCTAGCACGGCCGTGCGGAAATCAGTGTTGGCGATCACGCGGTCTCACCTCCAGTACGTGACATGCCCACGCACACCGAATTGCCTGGCCACCGCGTCAAGCCGCTGCACGTTCTTCCCCCGTTGAGCCGGGCAGTGGCACCAACTGATGGTGCACTGCAAACATCATTTACCACAGCAGGGGCGACAACGGCCGGTCTCAATTTCGCGGGTGTGGGTAATGGAGACTATGGATTTACTCGCAATGCTGCGCCCCCCGATACCA
>QIAP01000085.1 GCA_003225075.1 Acidobacteriota bacterium
ATGAAAGTGGGCGAGATGTTGCTGATATCAGGGTGGGTGAAAGTGTGATTGCCGATCTCATGACCTTCGTTGAAGACGCGGCTGGTGATCGATGAAAATTTGTCCGCCTGTAGGCCGATGAGGAAAAAGGTTGCGGGCGCATGTTCGCGCTTCAATACATCGAGAATCTTAGGAGTCCAATCAGGATCCGGGCCATCGTCGAAGGTGATGGCAAGTTGCCTGGGATTCGATCCAAAGCGCGCGACTCGATAGGGTTCAGGCAATGAACTGAAAGTCTGGTCGGTAATAAGACCTGAAACTTTATCGACGGTGATGTCTCGCTGGCCGTTGGCAGGACGCGCTTCAATGCGCAGGATCTCGCCCTGACCCTCCATGTCAACGTCGTGGCCGGGGGGAACGTCGCGCAGTTTCTCGGCGGCGCCGGTGTCTCCGGGCACGTCCCAGACTCGCCACAGGGAGCGATCTTCGGAGCCGAGGCGCCAGAGGGCAAAGGTCTTGATGCCAAGGGCTTCGGCGGCGCGCATCTCGTTCAGCGCGGTGACGGCATCGAGAAACCAGATGTCGTGTTGCAGGTTTTGCTCGTCGAGGAAGCTGAAGTGAGGATTGAGAGCGTCACCATCGAAATCCACGTCCACTTCGGAATCGCGAGCGGCTAGCCAGGCGTCCTGCACGGATACGTTGGTGTCCGGCGGTTTGGGACCAGTCTTCGGTTTGTGCACCCAGTCATAACCGTAATTGCCGATAGCGCAGATGATTTTGTCACGCGGAACATTTTTTAGTGACGCTCTCAAATTGTCCACAAACCAGTCTTGCGACGCGATGGGACCGGGCACCCCACCGGGATAGTGTTCGTCATAATTCATGATGACAACACCATCCACACTGGCGGCTACGGTGGGATAATCAAAATCCTCATTGCGCGATTGGACGCTGACGTAAAGTTTCATGCCCTTGCCGTGAAGGTCGGCGGAAAGTTCCTTCAGCAGCGCGATGTAGCCGGGCTGGGCGCTCTTGGGAAATTCCTCGAAGTCAATCATTAAGCCGTGATACTTATCGCTGGCGAGGAAGGCACCCACTTGCTGACGGAATCGAGTGCGAGCAATGGCGTCGTTCAGGAATGCTCCAATGCCGGGGATCCAGTCTTTGCCGTCGAAGTTATTGACCATGGGGAAGACTTCCATGCCCGTGTCTTCTGACTTCAGGAAGGGCATGACTTTGTCGTCCACGGTATGGACCACTGGGCCGATGACGTCGAAAAATTTGTTGGTCTGCGGGTCTTCTGCCTGGAGATGGCCATCGGCAGTAATCACATGCAGCCAGTCGGGGAAGAGTAGGTCTATCTGGCGGGCATATTCGCGCAAAGACGAAAAGCTGGCGGCGTCGTAAGGGGCGTAGAACGCGGCGCGGATGCCCTCTTCGGCGTTCAGTTTCACCTGCGAGGGTGCAGTCTTCGACTTGCGATGAGTGCGGCGGGCCAGGAGACGGCGATGTTCCTTTGCCTTCTCTTTTTCCTTTTCTTTGAGGGCGTGATAAGGGTGCTTCTGCTCTGGTAGCAGCAACGCAGGGAGTTGCTCGTTGCGGAGAGCGGCATACACGAAAAAAATGATCAACAGAGTGATGCTGACGCCGGCCACATCAAACAAACGCCGAAGCCGTTTCCAGCGCGCGCGCCGCGGATCATAGAACACTTGCTGGGACATTAATGAATTAGGACGAACCATCTACATCGTAAGATGCGCTGGGCGGGGGGTCAAACACCAGGAGTTCAATAAAGCAAGGGTGGGGTTGCGGAAAACGCGGTATATTCGCAGCGTGCGCGAGCTTGTGCGCAAGCATCCCTGGTTTTTTTTGAGCGCGACGCTGGCAGCGGTGGCGTTGCGGCTCTTCTTTATTATCCGATTTCCCGCCATCCTCTATGATTCAAAGATCTACGCAGATATCGCCAAGAACTGGCTTCAGCATGGTGTTTACGGCATCACGGATGACGGAAACATTCTTCCCACCTACATACGGCTACCGGGATATCCCGCGTTTCTGGCATTAATGTTTGCGATTTTCGGAGCAGATCACTACCGGCCGGTGCTGCTGGCGCAGATGGTGGCGGATATTGGCGCCTGCCTGCTGATCGCCGATATGGCGCGCCGAATGATTTCTGAGCGCGCCGCGCAGGCAGCATATCTGTTGGCTGGGCTTTGTCCGGTCCTGGCCAATTACACAGCGGCGGCGCTGACGGAAACTCTGGAAGTATTCTTCACTGCGCTGGCGCTCGATCTGGCGGTGGTTGGTCTTGAGGAGATGAAGGAGAGGCGCTTGCTGCCGTGGTTAGGTTGCGGGGCTGCGGTGGGAGCGGTAATTCTGTTGCGGCCGGATGGTGGAATACTGCTGGCGGCCATCGGAATTTATCTGTTCTTTCTCGTGGCACGGTCCATATTGACGCGTTCGCGGGCGGGGCCTCCTTCGCCTTCGCTCAGGACAGGTCTTGCGCCACAATCCGTAATTTTGGCTGGGGTCATTCTCGTGAGTGCAGCTTTGGCGCCGCTGGTCCCGTGGACGGTGCGCAATCTGCACACCTTTCATCGCTTTGAGCCGCTGGCTCCGCGTTATGCCAACGAAGAAGACGAGTTTGTGCCGAGGGGATTCAATCGCTGGGTAAAAACCTGGATGGCGGATTACACATCAGTGCAGGAAATTTACTGGCCTATACCGGGAGAGGCGGTGGATGGGAGCAAGCTGCCGGCGCGGGCATTTGACTCGGAGCAACAACGGCAGCAGACCTTCGACTTGATTGCGCAGTACAACCAGGAACTACATATAAGTCCGGAACTGGATGGCCAATTTGCCGGCCTGGCTGAACAACGCATCCACGCCGCGCCGCTGCGATACTACGTCTGGCTTCCGGCGCTACGGATTGCAGACATGTGGCTGCGTCCGAGAACCGAATTACTGCCCGCCGACCCGCGCTGGTGGGAGTTCAATGACGATGTGAAGTGGTCGGTGGTGGCCGTAGGGTTTGGGCTGATTAACCTTCTTTATGTGGGAGCGGCAGCAGGGGGCCTGGTCCGTCGCCGGCTGGTGCCAGGGTTCGGTGTGCTGGTTGCATTTGTAGCGCTGCGTTCGCTCTTTCTGGGAAGCCTGGAGAATCCGGAGCCGAGGTACACACTGGAGTGTTATCCCGTGATTGTGCTCCTGGCGACAAGACTGTTTACGAAGTAGTTAATTGAAACGATTCCGGCGTAGTACCAGATGCCATAGCTAATGCGTTTGGAAATACAGACTTCTGTATTCTATGCGACGTTAAGTTATTGAAAATTCTACTTGCATCGAGTGGCCTACAAGGTGCAAAATGCCCGACCAAAGCCCCCCGGGTCTCAATCTCTGTAACCAACCGTTCCGGGCGCAAAAGTTAGATCCTAGCCGTAGCAGCCTTCGAAAGGAGCTGTCATGCGTTCTCTCAGGGCATTGGCGTTAGTCGTGGTGGTGGTGGTCTCGGTGGTGCATGTTGGTGTGTGGGCACAGTCATCGACGACCTCTCTGCGCGGAACCGTTTCCGATAGCAAGGGCGGGGTGTTGCCAGGCGCGTCGGTTACGATCGGCGATGCTGAGGCCGGCTTTTCACGTAACACCAAGACCGACGATCAGGGCGTTTATCAATTTCTGCAACTTCCGCCGGCGACGTACGTTGTCACGGTTATTGCGGCCGGATTTGCCAACCTGAAACAGGAGAACGTACGGCTGATGGTAAACACGCCAGCCACTCTGAATCTGAACATGCAGGTGCAGGGGCAGACGATAACCGTCGAGGTCAGCGGCACCGCGCCTCTGGTGAACACTACTGATGCCAGCTTGGGACACGCATTCGGTGCGGAGAAAATTGAGAACCTGCCTTTCGAAGGACGGGACCCGGTTGGCATTCTGAGCCTTCAGCCAGGTGTAGTGTTCATCGCTCCCAAGAATGTCGTTAATGAAGCAACTGACAGTCGTGGTGGTTCGGTGAATGGGGCGCGCAGCGACCAGACAAATGTGACCCTCGATGGGGTGGACAATAATGACCAGTTAAAAGGGTTGGCTTTCGAGGGTGCTTTGCGTTCCACGCTAGACTCGCTTCGGAACGGCTTACGAGTACAACCGCTCCAAGATAGGCGAGGCGAATGATTGGTTTAATAAGAGATCCCAAATCCAGACAGGTCTTCCAAACGTGCCACCGCATCTCGTCCGCAACACGTTCGGAGCAACCGTCGGTGGACCTGTGTGGAAGGATCGCGTCTTTTTCTTCGCCGCATATGAAGGTCAGAGAACGCACGAGAACCAGCAGATCACGCGAATTGTGCCCAGCGCGGACCTGCGCAACGGGATTGTGAGCTACGTGTGCGACGCGACGGACCCCAACTGCCCTGCCGGCGGCATTTTTACGCTTCAAGCCGCGGACCTGGCTAAGTTGGACCCCAATTGCAGCACCCCGGTGCCAGGGTTTCCCAACGGAAGCTGCCCACTGGGTCCCGGCCCTAATCCAGCCGTCATGAGTATTTTTCAGCAATACCCATTGCCTAACACGGATTCCGTGGGAGATGGCCTGAATTATCGCGGCTTCACCTTCTCCGCGCCCGCACCGAATAAGACCGATACCTACATCGCAAAGCTGGATTTCAATCTGACACAGAATGGGAATCATCGAGTGTTTGTGCGTGGCGGGCTGAACAACGATCATGGTGCACTGCCGAAGGAAATTGTGTCCCAGACCGGTGACGCCGGACCGGAGTTTCCCGGGATGCCCACGAATCTAGTTGGAGTAAATAACTCGAAGGGTCTGATTGCCGCCTACACTGCTTTAATCAATAACAATCTGATCAACAATTTTCGCTACGGCTTCGTCCGTCAGGGAACCGGAGAAGCAGGGCTGAAAAATCAGCATTTTGTTCATTTCCGCGGATTAGACAACATCCAGGGGTTCGATACTTCGGTCAATACCCATGTGCCGGTGCATAATTTCGTTGATGACATTAGTTGGACGAAGGGTAAACACAACCTGCAATTTGGCGCGAATTACCGCAGAATTGATAACGTCCGGCAGTCCAATTCCACTTCGTTCTTTACGGCGACAACCAATGTTTCGTGGCTGGATAATGCGGCCATCGCTAACACCGGCTCTTCTCTAGATCCGGCAGCCAAGCAGTTCGCCTCGCTCGGCTTTCCGGCCGTGGATGGCTCTTTCTCCAGTTCATATGATTCCCCGGTTGCAGCCCTGGCTGGACTGGTAACCGAGGTAGACGCGAACTATAACCTGACCAAGACCCTTGCAGCCCTGCCGGAAGGCGCGTTTGTGCCGCGTCATTTCCGGGCGAATGAATTGGAGTTCTACGGGCAGGACGCATGGCGAGTTACGCCCAACTTCACACTGACTGTGGGGCTACGCTATACGCTCTTGCAGCCACCGTATGAAACTACCGGGACACAAGTGGCTCCTTCGGTAAGCTTGCACGATTGGTTTAATAAACGCGGGCAGGCTATGTTCGCCGGCCAGACCTACGATCCCACTGTGACTTTCAACCTGTCAGGGCAAGCTAATGGAAAGAAGCCGTATTGGGATTGGGACTATAAGAACATTGCTCCGCGCATAGCTTTTGCGTGGTCGCCGAGTTCGGATAGTGGCATGTTGCATAAGCTTTTTGGAGGAACGGGTAAGACCTCAATCCGTGGCGGGTACGGTATCTATTACGACCACTTTGGGCAGGCGATTACGAATACCTTTGATCGCAACGGGTCGTTCGGCCTGACTACAACGATATCCAACCCGGCAGGCAATCAGGATGTGGACACCTCGGCACGGTTCAGTGACCTGTTCACAATTCCAGCCAGCAGCGCGCAAACCACTTCGTCTTGTGCTGTCCCGCCTTGCTCGATAATCGCACCGCCACCGAGCGGCTCGTTTCCGGTCACGCCGCCGACCGACGCGTTTGCGATTACCTGGGGACTGGATGACAAACTGAAAACACCTTACTCTCACGTTATCGACTTTTCGATTACGCGTGAACTTCCTCGCGGCTTTGTAGTTGAAGCCTCGTACGTGGGACGCATGGCGCACCGGCTCTTGCAGGAAGAGGATTTAGCGATGCCGCTTGACATTGTGGACCCACAGTCAAAGATGGACTACTTTGGGGCGGCCACCCTGCTGGCGAAAGCGAACGAGGCGGGGACGGACATCAACAATCTCGCTCCAATACCCTATTGGGAAAATCTGGTCCCTGCTGCCGCCGGGCAACCAGCCCCATCGTTGAATTTTGGTTTTAAATCTACCTGCGCGCCCGGCACATATCCAACAAACCCCACCGCAACCCAGGCCATGTATGACATCTATTCGTGTTTTTTGCACAATGAGACGACGGCATTGTTTGCCTTTGACTTGTTTTGTCTGCCCGCGTGCTCCACTCTCCCCGGACAGAGTGGGCCGCAGCCATTCAATTTCTTCGACCCGCAATGGTCATCGCTGTACGCTTGGCGTAGTGTCGGAAATAGCGCATACCATGGGGCACAATTCAGCTTGCGCCATGCGATGACCCACGGACTGCAGTTTGATCTCAACTACACGTTCTCTAAGTCCATAGACGTAGGTTCCAACGCGGAGCGTATCAACCAGTTCGAAGGCGGCGGTTTCGCGAGCCAGATCATCAATTCCTGGTCTCCAAAGCAACTGCGTGCCGTGTCCGACTTCGACACCCGACACCAGATCAATACCAACTGGGTGTACGAGTTGCCAGTGGGCCATGCACGAGCCTACGGTTCGGGGATGAGCGGTTGGGAAAATGCATTGGTTGGTGGGTGGCAGTTGTCCGGATTGCTCCGCTGGAGCAGTGGCTTGCCCTTCACCATCGGCCCTGGACTGGGTTTCTGGGGCACAAATTGGGAACTGACTTCCGCCGCGATCCTCAACGGCCCCCGACCCACGACGGGAACGTTCACGGTGAATGGCAATCCAAACATGTTCAAGGATCCAGCCACTGCTATTAAGTCCTTCCGCTATTCGGAGCCTGGTGAATCGGGGCAGCGCAACGAACTTCGCGGCCCTGGTATCTTCGGAATTGATCTCGGGATCGGCAAGTCGTGGAAAATTACCGAGTCCCAAGCGGTGAAGTTCAGTTGGGAAGTATTTAATGCGACGAATTCAGTTCGCTTTGACGCCGCTGGCAGTGCCAACAACAATGGCCAGATATCGAACAGCACTTCGTTTGGCAACTACAGCCAAACCCTGAGCCAGAAGCGCGTGATGCAGTTTGCGCTGCGCTACAGCTTCTAGGCGATCAGGTATTTCTTTGAGGGCGGCTTCGGCCGTCCTTTTCTTTTGATTGCAGTACACATTGTTTTAACCAATCAACGAGAGTATCTGGTCGCTGTTGTCCACACCATTCACGCTCCTCCTGCCACCCATTCCGCGGGGCGGCTCTGTCCGTGATTCACGGCGTAGAGGACCAATTCCACGCGGGTTGAGATTCCCAGTTTGTTGAAGATTCGGAAGAGATATTTTTTCACGGTGTGCTCGCTTAGTTTCAATTCGCCGGCGACGTCGCGATTGTTGAGGCCCTCCGCTACCAGAGCGACCACCTGCTCTTCTCTGGGAGTGAGCAGAGGAGCGCCTTTGGCGTTGATCACACGTAGCGACGGCACTTGAGTCAAGACTTCTATCAGATATTGCATTTGTTCAGTATTGGCCCACAGTTGTCCGGCGGCGACGCGGTGGATGCATTTACAAAGAGTGCGGAAGGGTAACTCGGTAAAGCAGAAAAGCCCTCTGGCGCCAGAGCGGAAAGTGTTCACTACCAGTTCACGATCGTAAGACTCCACCAGAAGAATCATTGCGATTTCAGAATGCGTAAGGTGGACACGACGGACAGTCGCCATGTCCTGCCAGCCTCCATTGTGGTGATCGGTGGTGATAAGAGCGACCCGGGGCCTACTGGGTCCGGCGCTGTTTTCATTTCTGCCGAGGCTGGCCGGCCAAAAGACAACTGTCACCGTTCAAGGTTTGGACTGGCAACGTAAGAAGTGGGGACGCATCGCTTCTGCTGTGCTCCGCCTGGGGGAAAAGGCAGCTGCGCGTTTGCCGAATTCGACGATGGTGGTCTCGCAGACTTTACAGGACCACTACCGTTCGCCACATGGTTGTAAAACCGTATACGTTCCGAATGGCGGAATGATTCGGGAGCGAAGTAAGCCTTCTCAGATATTGAATTGGGGGGTGGAGCCGGATCAGTACATTCTGTTGCTGGGCCGATTCTCACCGGAAAAAAATTGTCAAATGCTGATTGACGCCTACGAAAAGACCGACACGACAGTGAAGCTGGTGCTGGCCGGCGGTTCGAGCTACCCAGACGAATACACGCGAGAGTTGCGCACGCACCAGAGCGAGCGGGTTCGGCTCCTCGATTGGGTTGCTGGAGAGGAACTGCAAGAGTTGCTGACCAATGCCATGCTATTTGTCCTGCCGTCCGATTTGGAGGGGCTATCGCTCGCGCTACTCGATGCTATGGCGGCGGCAGTATGCGTTTTGGCGAGTGATATCCCGGAGAACCGCGAACTGGTGGATGGGGCCGGCTTCACTTTCCAACGGGGCAATGTCGCGGACCTTGAACGCATGATTCGACTCCTGCTGGCAGAGAGTCAGGTTCGAAAGGAAGCTGCACGCGCCGCGCAGGAATCCGAGCACACTATTTGTGGCCCCAGATTGCCTCGGAAATTGAACGAGAGTATTTGAATCTTGCGGGGTGGCAGGAGAGCGTAGCACCCGCAGTGGCTGGTGCTACTCCGATGCGCGGGAGTGCAGCTTAGCGCCTCAAGCTGGGCATCTCTTTTCTCTCAGGCTTTTGACAATTCGACGCCGTATTAAGCGGGAAGTTGATTCCCGCTTTTCGTTTTGAAGTCACTTGCTTCACGCGCATCCTGGTACTTTTGTGACTTGGTTTGCCGCCTCGTGGTATGGTTTCACGTTGCGGCAAAGCGATGCCAACGGGCGGCATTCGATGGAAAACACCATACTCGTGACTGGAGGAGCGGGTTTTATTGGCTCCAATTTCATCCTGCAATGGATGGCCAAGGAACGGGCTAGTGTGGTCAATCTCGACAAGCTGACGTACGCCGGAAACTTGCGCAATCTGGAGCAGATTTCTTCGGATACCCGTTACCAATTCGTGCACGGCGACATCGTTGAGCGAAAATTGGTTGGCAGCTTGTTGGAACGGCATGGCCCGCGTGCACTCGTTCACTTCGCGGCCGAAAGCCATGTGGACCGTTCGATCCGCGGGCCGGACGATTTTATCAGCACCAATGTGCAGGGAACATTCAGCTTGCTCGAAGAAGCCAGAGCCTATTGGATTGGTCTTCCAGAAGGGGACCAGGCTGCGTTCCGATTTCTGCACGTTTCTACTGATGAGGTTTATGGGTCGCTCGGTCCTGATGATGCACCGTTCAGCGAAACGACCGCATATGCTCCTAACAGCCCTTACTCGGCTTCGAAGGCTGCGTCTGATCACCTGGTGCGGGCTTACTACAAGACCTATCGCTTGCCAACCTTGACGACGAATTGCTCCAACAACTATGGGCCCTATCAGTTTCCGGAAAAACTTATCCCTCTTATGATTTTGAACGCGTGCAGCGGGAAGGCCCTCCCGGTATACGGTGACGGACAGAATGTGCGGGACTGGTTATTTGTTGAGGACCACTGCGAGGCGCTACGAACCGTTCTGGAACGCGGAAAGCCCGGTGAGAGCTTCAACATAGGCGGGGGCGAGGAAAAACACAATTTGGAGATTGTAGAAATTATTTGCTCGATTCTGGATGATCTGCGACCCCACGACCCGGTTGTTCCACACCGCAAATTGATAACTTTTGTGAAAGATCGTCCCGGCCATGACCGTCGTTATGCGATTGATTGTCGGAAGATTGAACGCATACAGGGGTGGAAGCCGCGAGAAAGCTTTGAAAGCGGAATTCGAAAGACCATTCGATGGTATCTGGAGCATGAGGCGTGGGTGAATGAGGTAACGAGCGGGAGTTATCGCCAGTGGATTGAAAGCCACTACGCTACCTAGAACGGTCACTTGGACCACGAAGAACAGCCGCAAAGAGAAAATCAGTGTCGAAGAGTGCAGCCAAAACGACGAACGGGTACAAAGGAATCATTCTCGCAGGCGGATCAGGTACGCGGCTTTATCCCGTGACACACGCAGTTTGCAAGAGCCTGCTGCCCATCTATGACAAGCCAATGATTTACTACCCGCTGTGTACGCTGATGCTGGCGGGGATACGAGACATCCTTATTATCTCGACTCCTTACGATTGTCCGAAATTTCAGCAGTTACTCGGCGATGGCCAACGCTACGGAATTTGTTTGCAGTATGCAGTGCAGCCAAATCCGGAAGGAATTGCTCAGGCATTTCTGATTGGCAAAGAATTTGTGGCGGACAATTGCTGTGCCCTGGTGCTCGGCGACAATATTTTTTACGGCAACGATTTAATCAAAGGCTTGCGGGCGGGGACACAAAAACAGCGCGGAGCGCGGATTTTTGCCTATCCGGTTCATGACCCCGAGCGCTATGGAGTAGTGGAGTTCGATGCGGCGGGAAAAGCCCTCAGCATCGAAGAAAAACCCAGGAAGCCGAAATCACGTTACGCGGTTACCGGTCTTTATTTTTACGACAATCAGGTGCTCGGGATTGCGAGTTCGCTCAAACCCTCGGCCCGAGGGGAACTGGAGATCACAGACGTCAATCAGGCATATCTCAAGCGTGGCGAACTGGAGGTCGTGGTAATGGGGCGCGGCATGGCGTGGCTTGACACAGGAACACACGAGGCATTGATGGATGCATCACTTTTCATCCAGACGATCGAAAAGCGACAAGGTTTAATGGTGGCCTGTCCGGAAGAGATTGCGTTCCGTTCTGGATATATAACTGCGGAACAGGTGGAGAAGCTTGGGCAATCCATGAAAAACAACAGCTACGGTGAATACCTGCTGCAGCTTCTTCGAGAAAAGGTGTTCTGATGGCGCTAGCGTGGTCCGGCGGCACAGTGATGAATAAAACAGAGACCTCACTCCAAGGCGTATTCATTCTGGAGCCCAGGGTTTTCGGCGACGCTCGTGGATTTTTTCTGGAGAGCTACAACCAACGCACTATGGCGGAGTTGGGCATCAGGGAACAGTTCGTGCAGGACAATCATTCCTTCTCGCAACGAAATGTGCTGCGCGGGTTGCACTACCAGGTGAAGCATCGGCAGGGAAAACTAGTGCGCGTGGCGGTTGGTGAAATTCTCGATATCGCGCTCGATTTGCGAAAAAGTTCCAGTAGTTACGGCAAGTGGGAAGGCATTCAACTTTCGGGCGAAAATAAGCGAATCCTATGGATTCCTCAAGGATTCGCTCACGGCTTTCGTGTCGTTTCCGAGAGTGCGCACGTGCTTTATAAGGCGACGGATTTTTACTATCCCGAGTCCGAACGCACGGTCGCATGGAATGATCCCGATCTTAAGATCGACTGGCAGTTGGACGGCGGCCCGATCATTTCGGCAAAAGATCAACGGGGAGTTCCGTTTCGCGACGCCGAGAAATTCGAGTAGCTTCCATCGGAATCCGACAGAATGCGAGTTACCATCTTTGGCGCCTCCGGTCTGCTGGGCAATGCCCTTAAACACGAGTGGACGGAAGATGAAGTAACCCGCCTAAGTTCCAAAGATACTGATATTCGCGACCCGCACCAGGTCACAGGAGCGGTGGAGCGGTCGCGACCTGAATGGATCATCCTGGCTGCCGCTTACACCGATGTCGATGGGTGCGAGACGCATCCGGATTTAGCCATGCAGATCAACTGCCGTGGGGCAATGAATGTGGCAGAAGCGGCGAGTCGGTTCGGATCTCGACTACTATTCCTCAGCACTGACTACGTTTTTGATGGCAAGAAATCCGCTCCCTATGAAACCGACGATGTTCGCGCGCCGCAAAACGTCTATGGGCGGTCAAAGGCGGAGGCAGAAGTGCAGCTCACGAAGATTTTGCCAGATTGTTGCATCGTACGAACCTCGTGGCTGTTCGGCGTGGGAGCCAAGTGCTTTCCCGACACGATCCTGAAACTGGCGGCGCAGCGCAAAGAGCTTGAAGTCGTGAATGATCAGCGGGGATGCCCAACTTATAATCGCGATCTGGCGCGGGCGGTGATCCAGCTCTGTCGTCGCAATGCAACGGGCATTGTCCATGTAACAAACTCCGGCGAGTGCACCTGGTTCGATTTCGCCAAGCAGATTACGCAGAGTGCGGGACTGAGCACGATCGTGCGTCCCGTTTCCAGCGATAGAATGCCGCGGCCGGCGCGGCGGCCGGACTATTCTGTACTTTCGTCCAAGAGCTTGCAGAGATATGACATCAGGATGCCTTCTTGGGAAGATGCGCTGAAACGCTATCTCGATGAGAGAAAGTCATAGATTTAAGTTTGACCTTCCGCGCCTTTCAGGAATCGCCATCTGAAGCAGGAACCAAGGCATACAATTCCGCGAAATAGCGGCTTACGCGATAATTGCGGAGTTTTTCTGAAATCCAGCGGCTGTTGCTACTCGGGGAGGCTATGGCAAGTTCTCAAAATTCGAAAGAGCCTGCGAAGTTTTCCGACTATCCTCACGCAAACAAGAAAAAAGAAGAGCGCAGGACCAAGACACGCGCCGAGACGGTTTTGTCACGAATCGAAGACGCGACCTACGAAGTCCTGCGCAAGCACGAGAAGTCTGCGTGAACTAGGTGGTCCTGAAACGGCATTAGGGCAGTCAGGTTGTCGAAGGCTCTTCTATTTTGCACCGCCGGTGCGAGATTCAACATTGATCGGCGATAGGCCCGCTTTCCGCAATTCTGAGTTTGTCGCTACGATGTCTTTGGTCTTGATCTCTTGCCAGTTTGACAATTGTTGATCGAGCGCCTGCTGCACTTCTGCGAACGTTGAAATCGCCTGGGTCGTCGGAGCCGTATCTGCACTGTCTACGACGCCGAGTAACGAGTTCAACCCGCTATTGAGTCTGACCAAGCTTCTGCCCTCAGGAGTGCTGAGGAACTGGGCACCAAAGCCGCCGTTCTTGCCTTCCAGTTCGGCTAACTTCTTATCGAGGTTAGATATCGTTTGTGCCAGCGTGCCTTTTGCAGCCTTCGCGGCGAGATCTTTCAATTGGGTCCGCACTGACCGGACTTGCTGCACGGCGGCGTAATCTGTGCGCATCGCATCGGTAATCTTCATTTCCAGGTCAAACTGCTGCTGCAAACCCGATATTGTTGTCTTCACGCGGGGATCCATCTTGAGGATCAAAGGCGCGGTGTAACTCGTCCCGCCAACCATGAGCGTGGCTGTGTATTTGCCGGGCAATACAGCGGGACCGAGTGGGTAGCGGGGTGTGTCGCGATAAATCGCTGAAATAGGATATTCATGCTCCAGCGAATCGGGAGGTGGATAGTGCAGGTCCCACACGAAGCGGTGCATCCCAGGTTCCGCGGAAGGCAATTGTGGCGGCCGGACCCAGTACGCCGGGACGACTAGTTCTTTTTCATTCACTGGTTCGGGTTTATCGGCACTCCAGAAACGTCGCACGAGTTTACCGGCTTCGTCGGAAATCTCGAGCACGACCGGAGCAGAGGCAGCCGATCTCAAGTAGTAGTCGAGCATGGCCCCAGCGGGGGGATTTTGACCCGCCGGCTCTTCGGGGGGGAGCGGCGTGTCGGTGTTGTTGTTCCGCCGCATCCGATAAGTAAGTTGGGGTGTGAACAGGTGAACATCGGAGACGGCAACTTGGGGATTGAGCTGGCGCAAGGGAGTGACGTTGTCGAGAATCCAGAAGGAGCGGCCGTGGGTGCCGACCACGATGTCGTCATGATGAATGACAAGATCGCGGATTGAAGTTGCCGGTAAATTCAATCGCAGGGACTGCCAGTGATCCCCGTCATCGAAGGAAATGTAAACCGTGCGCTCGGTGCCGGCAAGGAGCAGTCCTTTACGTTCCGGGTCTTCGCGAACGGTATTGACTGGCTCGTTTTCAGCAATACCGCTGACGATTTTCTGCCAGGTTTTGCCGGCGTCGTGAGTGCGGTAAATGTAAGGGTGGAGGTCGTCGAGGCGAAAGCGATTGACCGCGGCATATACCGTCGTGGTATCGAAGTGTGACGCGTCCATCTGCGCGACCTTGCTCCACGGCGTGAGCTCCGGTGGCGTAACGTTCTGCCAATTCTTGCCGCCATCGCGCGTGAGATGGATCAGTCCGTCATCTGTGCCCGCCCAGATTAGATTGACATCTTCGGGCGATGGCGCAAGCGAATAGATCACGCCACGGTGTTTGCCTTTCGCCGGATCGGCTTCCACGAAAACACCCAGGTTGGGCGGCACCCCTGGATCTTCCCGTGTGAGGTCGGGACTCATGACCTGCCAACTGTTACCGCCGTCAGTGGTTTTGAAAAGAACGTTGGACCCCAGGTACAAGATATGGGGATCAACCGGCGAGAACAGTAATGGTGCGGTGCGGTTGAAGCGATATTTTCCGGTTCGTAGAATTACGGGAGATACATCCTGAGTCTGCCCAGTGGTGCGGTCGAAGCGAGTGGCTTTCCCGCCGTAAATGAAATTCGGATTCAACGGGTCGGGAGCGACGTACCCGTATTCTTCGACCCCGACAGAGTACCAGTCACGAAATGTGATCTCGCCAAAATCGCTCCGGCTGGCGGTTCCGACACTGCCGCTTTCCTGCTGCCCTCCGTAAACCCAGTAGGGAAATTGATTATCAGTAATGACGTGGTAGAACTGCGCGGTGGGCTGGTTGTACCACGAACTCCAAGTCTCGCCGCCATTAACGCTGATGGTCGCGCCCTGATCGCTACCTAGAAGGATGATGTCAGGATTTTCGGGATTGATCCAGATGCTATGGTAATCATCGCCGCCGGGTGCGCCTTTTATAGGAGTGAAGTCCTTGCCGCCATTGATCGAGCGATAAGTGGAAGTATTTGCCACGTACAATTTGTCTTTATTCCTGGGGTCGACCGTCACCCAGGCAAAATCATCTCCACGGCCCCAGATGCGCTCTTCAGTGTTAATACGTTGCCAGTTTTCTCCGGCGTCGTCAGAACGGTAAAGGCCACCCAACTGGGGTGAATCCACCAAGGCATAAATACGGTTACCGTCAGTCGGGGCGATACCGAGGCCGATGCGCCCGAGTCCCTGCGCCCACGTGGGCAGTCCGCGGGTCAATTGTCTCCAAGTGGTGCCGCCGTCGGCTGACTTATAGAGCCCGCTTCCTGGACCGTCATAAGAACCGCCAGTTGTCCACGGGGGTCTCCGAGAAGCCCACATATCCGCGTAAATGGTCTGCGGGTTTGCGGGATCAAAAGCCAGATCCATCGCGCCGGTATTTTCATCTTTGTAGAGAACCTTCTGCCAGTTCAGCCCGCCATCCAGCGAACGAAAGACTCCTCGCTCGGGATTGGGGCCATAAGGATGTCCGAGTACAGCGGCAAACAGCCGGTTCGGATCGTGCGGATCAATTAGGATGGAGCCAATCTGTAGTCCGTCCCGCAGGCCGAGGTGCTGCCAGCTTTTCCCGCCATCAATGGATTTATGAATCCCGTCGCCGGTGGAGAGGTCCGGACGCCGTAGTCCTTCGCCACTGCCAACATAAATAATGTCTGGATTGGACGGGGATACCGCCAGCGCGCCGATCGATTGGGTAGGCTGATCATCAAAAATAGGCGTCCATGTTCTGCCATAGTCAGTGCTTTTCCACACACCACCATTGTTGGCTGCCACGTAAAAAACGTTGAACTTGCCTGGAATGCCGGTGGCGGCTACGGTGCGGCCTCCGCGAAAGGGGCCGATCATCCGCCACCGCATCCCGTCGTACAACGCCGGACTGTACTGCTGCCCGATCGCGCTCCCGGTAAGAGAGTTCAGTATCAGGATACAGAGCAAGCCTAAGGTCAATTCTGACAAGCCAAAACGGCGAATAGAGGTCACTGTCCCCCCTCCCAAAAGCAGGTAAGGATAAACCAAAGCCATGGAATCTTCGAACCGGAACTTCGCTGGCGGAGAAACGTGTCCTGCCTTCCGGTTCTGGGTCGGCGGCCTACAAATCGATGGGTATACCAAGGTCGGTAAGGCAAGATTCCTCCGAAACTAGGGACTCTACCTTATGGATTGGGACCCAGGCACGCGATAAATTGGCGTCGGAGTTGCGCCTCAATGGATAAGGCTCGGGCGAAGGGTAAAGCCAAAAACATCGCTGGGCGGCTAGCCGGGGCGTGGGTTGGCTTGGTTCTGCTTGCGGCGCCACTCGCCAGTGCGATCCCGGGCCCGCCCCAGGACCAGAGCTCGACTTCAACCCAATCCCAACAGACTCCTCAAAATTCGAACGCTGAAAGTGTCAAGCCGGACAATCCTGAAAGCCCCAAGATTCCGACAGCCAAGACAAAGGAACCCCTTGAGAAGCTGGCATGGGCGATGTTAGTTGCCGGAGTAAATGATGAGAAGGCGCAGAAACGGACCGCAGCGATTACTGCTCTTGGCGCTGTTGGACCGCAGCCGAGGGCAGTTCGGTCGATTGAAGAAACTTTAAAAGATAAGGATTCATACGTGCGAGAGCTGGCGGCGACCACACTGGGAAAAATGAGGGCGCGGCACTCGATTCCGAAGTTGAGAAATGCCCTGGAGGATAACTCTCCAGAGGTTGTATTTGCCGCGGCTCGATCGCTTTGGGAACTGGGCGACCGCAGCGGCCGGGACATTTTCGTCGAGGTACTGGACGGCGAACGTAAGACTTCTGACGGGCTCGTAAAATCCAATCTGCGGGACGCGCGCAGGAAGTTTAGTAGTCCCGGAGGATTGGCCCTCATGGGGGCAAAGGAGGCGGCTGGGGCACTATTTGGGCCTTTGTCGTATGGGATTGCGGCGGCTGCAGAGTTTTCCAAGGGCAAGGACAAGGGAGCGTCGGCGCGCGCTATTGCTGCGTCGGTCCTGGCAACGGACCCTAGCGAAGAAGCTGCGCGCGAATTGGACGATGCCTTGCAGGATAAAAATTGGGCGGTAAGAGCTGCTGCCGCCGAGGCTCTGGGCAAACTCCCCCGTCAGGGCCAGGTTAGCCAATTGGCGCCGCTGTTGGACGATGACAAGGAAGCTGTACGCTTCATGGCGGCCTCTTCGATCCTGCGATTGAGCCAGGTCGATCGCAAGCGCAAGGGTGCTGCGGGCGATTCGGTTCCGGTTTTGGCTGTTCGTTAGGGGTTTCCTGCGAATATTCCTTTCCGCAAACAAAATTTAACAACCTCCGTAAGTCTGCGTTCATTCCCTTATCATGTTGAAGCTGTCTTAACATCGGGTTCCCAATCGCTTTCCTAAGACAGTTAGTCGATTTGCCATAGGCGGAAATTACACTACGGTACTGCGTTGAGGCGGTCAGGCACTTATCGATGAACCTGGTAGAGTACTGCAATCAAAAGCCGCACCAAGTGGTCTCCATCCTCGCTGTTTTAGTTGCTCTGATTGCGATTCTGCGTATTGTCTCCGCTTACCCCAAAATTTCGCAGGCGTACGATGAGCCCGCCCACATCGCCTGCGGAATGGAGTGGCTTGACAAAGGTACATTCCGGCTTGAACCGCTGCATCCACCCCTGGCGCGGGTGGCGGCGGCAATTGGTCCCTATCTAGCGGGCGCAAGACTCCCTGAAGTACGAATCATCCACGATAAGGCTGGAGATTCTTATGACATTTATGCCGCGGGCAACGAGATTCTCAATGCTCAAAATCATTATCGGCGGACTTTGGTTCTCTCTCGTCTTGCCGAACTTCCCCTGTTTTGCGTGGCCGTTTTCCTGGTATTCACTTGGGCCCGGAATCTGTTTGGAATCTGGCCGGCATTGTTGTCGGTACTTCTGTTTACGACTCTGCCGCCGATTCTGGCCTTTGCCGGACTGGCCTATGTTGATTTTTCGCTCGCAGTATTTCTTCCTTTGAGCTTGTTCGCGTTCGCAAAATGGTTGCACACCCCTTCAGCGTGTGGCGCTATTACTCTGGGATTGGCAGCAGGCCTGGCGGTGCTCTCGAATTTTACGGCGCTGCTATTTATGCCGGTGTCTTTGCTGGCAATCCTGCTCTGCTGGTGGTGGGCGGGACGGGCTTTGCCGAGCAGCACCGGGATACCTTGGCGCCGCCTTGCTGCCGGTGCATTGGTTTCGGTACTGTGTGCCCTTTTTATTATTTGGGGTGGTTACCGATTTTCAGTGAGTCCACTAAGCAGGGTCTTTGCAAAGCCAGCACAGGACATCGCCGCCGTGAATGGTTTGCCTGGTCCGCTTAAAGCCCTGACGCTGAGAATAGTTGCGCTTAATCCCCCGATTCCCGCACCTCCATTTGTCAAAGGAATCGTTGATGCCTGGCTGTTTAACAAGAATTCTCCCAGCTCGTATGCCATGGGAAAAATCAGGCGAGGAGGGTTTTGGTATTTCTATTGGCTTGATTTGGGCGTCAAAACTCCCATCGCGTTTCTATTAATTGCTGTCTCAGGGATTGCGTACGCGTTCATTTCAGTCCGCACCCGGCGCGATTGGCGAATTATTTCTCCGGCGGCTTCAGCTATTGCTGTTCTTCTGGTGTCGATGGTGGTGAAGGTAGATCTGGGAATCCGCCACATTCTTTTTATCTACCCACTACTCGCCGTGAGCGCGGCAGGGGCGGTGTACGCGTTGCGGGAATTACGCTCCAGATGGTCAGCGTTCGCCTGGAGCGTGCTTTTGCTACTTGTCGCCTGGCAAGTGATTTCAGCGGCGGCGGCTCATCCTGATTACATTGCGTACTTCAATGAAATCGCGGGAAGCCGTCCCGAGCATTTTTTTGTGTTTGGATGTGATCTCGATTGCGGTCAGGACGTTGAACGACTATCCCAACCCGTCCGCCCCCGCGGCATTTCTCATTTGAACCTGCGAGTTTGGACCAGCGCCGACCTCGCGCGCATGAACCTTCCGCCATTCGATACGTTACAGCCCTATCAACATTCAAATGGATGGATTGCGATCAGTCTGTTGCATCTTCAGTCGGGGGATGAGATACGGAATCTGGGTAATCGCGATGGGTACTCGTGGCTCAATTCCTACCAGCCGGTGGCAAATGTGGGAAAAACGATTCGCCTTTACGATATTTCCAATAGCGCCGGTTCAGATAGGAAATAGCACATCCGGCAGTGCGCTCAAAAAGGACAGTCCTTGCAAGGATCTGGCGGGAACCCCACTTGAACCTCGTTTAATATGCCGAGTAGGCTGTTGGCGGCCTTAACGCCAATGGTGACATAGACATACCAATTCTGGCTGCCACGGAAGCCAACCGGTCTGAGGATGCAACCGGATGCGGTTTGAAACCTTCCAACCTTCAGGCTATGGTAGCGGGGAACTGCAATTATTTGCACAATTTGCGGGGATAGGGTTGTGATACAGTTACTTTTCAGTAAGTTACAAATTCCCCGGCTGGCGAATTAAGTGCACTCTCCTGGTTGCTCCCCCAGAGCAGGAATCGATGTCGAATAGACATCTAGCGCCACTTTCTCTTACGGGTAGCTACTCACCGCAGTTTCGCCTCGATGCGGCCAGGATGGCGACCTGCGCCGATTCACGCTCCATGCGACCAAAGATCCTATGTGTCTTCGGGACGCGACCAGAGATTATCAAGCTGGCTCCCATTATTCGAGAACTGAAGCAAACTCACCATGATATCCAGGTGATGACAGTGATGTCTGGTCAGCACACTGACCTGGTTGAGCCGTTTCTAGAGCTATTTCAAGTTAAACCAGATTTCAATTTGCAAATCATGCAGCGTCAGCAGACGCCCAATGAAGTGTGCGCTCGTGTGCTGGCTGGTCTTGAGCCGATCATGAGCAAGGAAGCGCCCGAGGCGGTAATCGTTCAGGGAGATACGACCACGGCTCTGGCCGGAGCGCTCACGGGATTTCATCACAAGACAGCGGTAGCGCACGTTGAGGCGGGACTTCGATCCGGTGATCCGCACAATCCTTTTCCGGAGGAGATGAACCGGAGGCTCATAAGCCGGCTGGCAACTTACCACTTCGCAGCCACCTCTGGAAACCGCGACAGCCTGTTGCGCGAAGGTGTGCCGGCTGATGACATTTTTGTAACTGGAAATCCGGTTGTAGATTCTTTGCATTACATTCTTGAGAACACAGAGCCTTCATCCCGGGTGCGAGAACTATTAAAGCAGACTGCCGGCCAGAAACTGCTGGTACTGACGACTCACCGCCGTGAGAGTTTCGGGCGGGCCATGCGCCAAAACCTTCGGGATATACGTGAATTCGTGGAAAGGCATGAAGATGTATCGCTCATCTTCGCGGTTCATCCCAACCCGAATGTGGTGGAAGCGGCGCGCACCGAACTCAACGGCGGCAGCCGGATTCTGCTGATCGAGCCGCTCGGTTATTCAGACTTCATTCAACTTTTGAAGCAGTCTTGGGTGGTATTGTCCGATTCCGGTGGAATCCAAGAAGAAGCGCCGTCTCTGGGTAAGCCGGTGTTTGTTCTACGTACCAACACGGAACGTCCCGAAGCCATCGATGCGGGAGTTGCGTTTCTGGCAGGAAACAAGCCCGGCCATCTACTGGCCATGCTCAATCGGGCCTATGACGAGTCGGGCTGGCTGGAGAAGATCAAACAAATTCCTAACCCGTTCGGCGACGGGAAAACAGCTTCTCGCATCGCTGAAATCATTCAGCAGAAAATTTGCTGCAGGGCAGAGAGGATCACTCGATGACACAGATCGAAAGTGGCGACAAACACGATCTGCTGACAGTGGTCCTCGAGGATTACTTTCATGTCGGGGCGTTGAACGGGCTGATTAGCCCGCACCAGTGGAGCCGCTTTGAGCCTCGTTTTGAAAGCAACACGCTCAAAACCCTGGAACTGCTGAAGCGCTTCGATGTGAAAGCAACTTTTTTTGTTCTGGGCTGGATTGCCGAGCGTTGTCCACAGTTGATTGCGGAGGTCGCAAACCAGGGACACGAGATCGCAAATTACGGCTTCTACCACCGCAACGTACGGCAGATGACTCGCGAAGAATTTCGGGACGACGCGCGCCGTTCCCGGGACACACTCGAAATAGCCTGTGGAAAGCGGGTGGTGGGATACCGTATTCCGCAAGGTTTGCGCTCCTCTTCCGACCTGTGGATGCTCGACGTGCTGGCCGAGGAAGGATACGCCTACGATTCAAGCATTGTGCCGGGGTTCTATTCCGATGCGGCTGATGCGCGCTACCGCTTTGCCTACAAACATGAAAATAATGGACGCGAACTATGGGAATTCCCCCACGCCACGCTAAGTTTTATGGGTTATCTGGTTCCAATCTCCGGCGGCAACTACTTCCGCCAAATTCCGCATAGCTTGTTGCGGCACGCCGTGGCGCATTGGAAACGGACTTTCAACTCGCCCTTCATGATGTATTTCCACGTGTGGGAGCTCGATCCCGACCAACCGCGGATCAGTGCGGCCTCATTCATGGCCAGGACCCGTCAATACCGCAAGCTAAACAAGATGGCCTGGGTGCTGCCGGAATACCTGAGCAAATATAAGTTCGGCACCATTGCGGATTATCTTGGCTGTGATCTTCGCGCCGCCGCGGTACCGGCGCCGCACCCGCGAGAAGGTTCCATTGTGGTACAGACTCCCACAGAGGAGTTCGCCCGTAGCCGCAGCGCCAGGGTTCCGGTCACAATTGTTGTGCCCTGCTTCAATGAACGGCCCGCACTTCCCTATCTCGCAAACACCCTGGAGAGCGTTGCCAAGCTTCTTGAGCGTGACTATGTTTTGTCTCTGATTTTTGTGGATGATGGCAGCGGTGACGGCACCTGGGATGTGCTCAATCGCCTGTTCGGCAGTCGCGATAACTGCCGATTGGTGCAGCATCCGCACAATCTAGGAGTGGCTGCGGCGATTCTTACCGGAATCCGGCACGCCAGTACGGAGATCGTCTGCTCTATCGACTGCGACTGCAGTTATGATCCACACGAGTTGATGCAGATGATTCCACTGCTGACCGATGACGTGGACCTGGTAACTGCGTCGCCCTACCACGCCAAGGGCACGGTCATGAACGTACCAGCCTGGAGATTGCGTCTCTCGAAGGGAGCGTCCTGGCTGTATGGCAAAGTGCTGCGTCAGAAGCTGGCCACGTACACTAGTTGCTTCCGGATATACCGCCGCAGCAAAGTGGTAGACCTGCAGCTTCGGGAATTGGGTTATCTTGGGGTGACTGAGACCCTCTGCCTTTTGGATTTACAGGGAGCGCGAATTGCGGAATTTCCTACGACATTGCATGTCCGTATTCTTGGCCGCTCCAAGATGAAGGTGGTCCGAACCATCTTCGGTCACCTAGGCAATCTCCTAAGAATGCGATACATGCGCAGGCTCATCGATCGCAATGCTCCCTTGGGACTTCAGGCAGCGACCCCGGCCGCGAATATCGATCAGCAAGGAACAACCGTCGAGACCAAAATTAACTCCAGGGACACACAATGACCACTATGCCGTCAAAGACGATGGTGCTGCCTTCTGACCAGGACAGTAGCGGACGCGATCTCGGTGCCGAGGAGTTAGAACTTCTCGAACAGGTCATTCGTTCCGGCACCCTGACCAGCACCAAGGGCTCCTTTACCAGAACGCTGGAGGAACGTTTCGCCGCGACCCTCGGAGTAAAGAGGGCGTATGCCTGCGCTTCGGGAACTGCTGCCGTCCATGTAGCTGTGGCAGCCTTGGATCCGAACCCTGGGGATGAAATTGTTACGACTTCGATCACCGATATGGGGGCGCTGACCCCAATCTTGTATCAAGGCGCAATTCCGGTGTTCGCCGAAGTGGATCCGCAGACGCTGAACGTGACCGCCGCCAGCATCGAAGCATGTTTGAGCGAGCGCACCAAGGCAATCGTTGTGACACATCTTTTTGGAAGCGCCTGCGAGATGGCTGAGATCATGAAATTGGCGCAGTCACGCAAGATCCCCGTGATCGAAGACTGTGCCCAAGCCTTCCTGGCACGTTCGGACGGCCAATATGTTGGAACCTTCGGCACGATTGGATGTTTCAGCACGCAGCAGGGCAAGCATATGACCACGGGAGAGGGCGGCATAGTAGTCAGCAATGATGATGCTCTTGCCCGCCGCATGTTCCTGTTCATCAACAAAGCCTGGGGGTACGGAGATGCGAAGCCGGACCACTATTTTCTTTCTCTTAACTACCGCATCAGCGAACTGCAGGGCGCAGTCGCGCTGGCGCAGTTGGAGAAACTTGAATCCGTGGTTGAGCGGCGAGTCGCTGCCGCCGACAAGCTTACGAACATGCTAGCTGGAATTCCCGGCCTGAAAACACCGCGCGTTGAGCCCGGGGCCGTACACACGTACTGGAAATATTGCCTGAACGTGGATGACAGCGTCATTCGAGATGGCGCGATTGGTCTGGCGAAATTGTTAAAGGATCGCGGTATCATGTCTGCTCCGAGGTATATTCAAAAACCGGCATTCATGTGCGAGATTTTCCAGAAGCGGCGCACCTTTGGTAGCAGCCAGTTTCCTTTCACCCTGGCACGACCCGAAGTTCTAGATTACAGCAAGGAGCGTTTCCCCCTGACCTTCAAGGCACTCCACGATGTGCTGGTGCTGCCGTGGAACGAACGCTACAGGGACGAGCACCTGGAATACATCGCAGAGTCCATACAGGAGTCAGTGGAGCAACTGAGTATATGAACCAGAACGCAGTCAGGTTCGGTATCGTCGGTGCGGGTGCAATCGCTCAGTCTTATGCGCTCGCTTTTGAGTCGTGCTCGATGGCCCAGGTGGCTGCGGTGGTTGACGCACGGCCCGACGCCGCAGCGGCTCTCGCAGAACGGCTGAAATGTAAGAGTTTCACTTCTCATTCGGAAATGGCAGAGAACAGCGAGCTTGATGCGGTGCTGATTTGCACTCCGCCCAACACCCACGCGGATCTTTGCGTCGAATTTTTGGAACGCGGTATTGCCGTGCTGTGTGAGAAACCGCTCAGCATCGATGTTCCCAGCGCACAAAGGATGATTGAGACTTCGCGCAGAACCGGCGTCAAGATGACCATGGCTTCCAAGTTCCGTTTTGTACAGGACGTGGTCCTGGCAAAAGCCCTGCTGACTTCGGGAATTCTTGGCGATATCGTGCTCATTGAAAATGTTTTCACCTCGCGGGTGAATATGACCAAGCGCTGGAACTCCGACCCCGGGATCAGTGGAGGAGGCGTCCTCATCGACAACGGAACACACTCGGTGGACCTGATTCGTTTCTTTCTCGGACCGTTGGCCGAAATTCACGTAGTAGAAGGAAAGCGCGCCCGTGATCTACCGGTTGAAGAGACAGTTCACGTATTCGTGCGAAGCACGAGTGGAGTGCTAGGCACGGTTGACCTGTCGTGGTCCATTAATAAGGAGATCGAGAGTTACCTGCGGATTTATGGATCGGAAGGTACGATTTCCGTCGGTTGGAAGGATTCAAGGTTCTTGCTGTCGGGCAGCCGCGACTGGCATGTGTTTGGCAAGGGCTACGATAAAGTACAGGCTTTCCGCAGCCAGATCGAGAACTTTGCCTGCGCATTGCGAGGAGAAGAGCCGCTGCTGCTGTCACTCGAAGATGCTATGGCATCAGTGCAAGTCATCGAAGCCGCTTATGCCTCTTTGCGAGATTCGCACTGGGTGCCCATACCCTTTCCCGGGTCGTCTAGAACCTCAGTAACAAATCCCGCTCCCAAATCTGCCCAGCCAGCCGCCTAGATTCAGTGCGCAGCGATATGATGGGAAAACAGAAATCGGCCATAGCAAGCGGGGATGGAGGCAGTGCTGTGCCGTTATTCCGTTACGCGAACGTCCGTCTCCATCCGACAGCCATCATCGAAGAAGGCGTACAGATCGGGCCCGGCACTTCCGTCTGGGACAATGTTCACATCCGGCATGGAGCACAGATTGGTGAGGAATGCATTATTGGCGAGAAGTCGTACGTCGCGTACGACGTGAAAATCGGCAATCGCGTCAAGATTAACAGCTTCGTATACATCTGTAACGCGGTTACGATTGAAGATGGTGTCATGGTCAGTGCCGGTACCGTATTCACCAATGACCGTTTTCCGCGTGCGACCACTCCCGATTTAAGAAAGCTTCGGCCCTCGGAGCCGGACGAGGAAACACTGCCTACACGAGTGTGCGCGGGTGCGACCATCGGGGCGCAGTGTACGATCGGTAACGACCTTTCCATCGGCCGTTTCGCGATGGTGGGGATGGGAAGCCTGGTAACCAAAAGTGTTCCCGACTTTCATCTCGCAATCGGCCAACCGGCGCGCTCCGTGGGTTATGTCTGCCGCTGTGGCAAGGTCCTGGCTCTCGTTGCCAACCTCGAATTGGATTCAGAGCACAAGCTCACCTGCGCCGCCTGTGGGTTAACATACTCCTGTAATCGAGGCTCAATCTCCGAGCTGAATCCACCTCGCTGACCTGAAGGATAAATTCGTGCCGGACTCACAATCCTGGGGCATCGTCGGTGGTGGCATGCTGGGAATGACGCTCGCCCTCCGCCTGGCACAACGCGGCCATCGGGTTACGCTCTTTGAGGGCGCTCCTCAACTCGGCGGGTTGGCCAGCCCCTGGAAGCTTGGCGATATTGTCTGGGACCGCCACTACCACGTCACCCTACTTTCCGATACTTATCTGCGAACTCTGCTCTCGGAACTTGGCTTGGAACAGGAGATCCAGTGGGTGCAAACCAAGACTGGATTCTATACGGACGGAAAGCTGTACTCCATGTCCAACACCATCGAGTTCCTGCGCTTTCCTCCCTTAGGATTGTGGGACAAGTTTCGCCTGGGACTTACCATCTTTTACACATCACACATCAAGAACTGGCAGCGTCTGGAGCAGATTAAAGTAGAAGACTGGCTGAACCAGTGGTCCGGCAAGCGGACCATGGAAAGAATATGGCTGCCCTTGTTGCGTGCCAAGTTGAGCGACAACTACAAGAAAGCCTCTGCCGCCTTTATCTGGGCCATCATTGCCAGGATGTACGCCGCGCGGCGTTCTGGCATGAAGAAGGAAATGTTTGGTTATGTGCCCGGCGGCTACGCCCGCATTCTCGACGCCTTAGGTAAAAAGTTGGAACAGGCCGGAGTTGTGGTGCATTTGAATCATCGTGTCAAGCGGGTCGAATCTTCCAGTGAAGGAATTAATGTAACTTTTGAAGGAGGTCATCAAGTCAGGTTCGATGAAGTTGTGCTCACGACGCCCGGGCCGGTTGCGGCGGATGCGTGTCCGCAGCTTACCTCTGAGGAAAAAGCGAGGCTTCGGGGAATTCAATACCAAGGCATCGTCTGTGCCTCCGTTCTATTAAAAAAACCGCTCGCCGGCTACTACGTTACAAATATTACAGATAGTTGGGTGCCGTTCACCGCCGTGATAGAAATGTCGGCGCTGGTGGACCGCAAACACTTTGGCGGCAGCGCGCTGGTTTATCTTCCCAAATACGTTGCTCCTGACGATCCTTTGTTCAACGAGTCAGACGAGAATATAAAGCAGAGCTTCCTTGCGGCGCTGGCGAGAATGTATCCCAGTTTCGAGCCATCTGACGTCTTGAGTTTCCAGATCAGCCGGGTCCGCTACGTGTTCGCAATTCCAACTTTGAACTACTCGTGCGAATTGCCCTCGATGTCCACCACGGTGCCCGGCGTTCATATCGTGAACTCCGCGCATATCATCAATGGAACGTTGAATG
>QIAP01000086.1 GCA_003225075.1 Acidobacteriota bacterium
CGATGGTGGCAGCAGGCGTAATGAACAGTGCGATCGTCCCAAGAAGAACCAGGCCGATACCAAGAGCAAAGAGCCACCCCCATTTATGGCGCAGATCTTCCAGTTCCTCAAACAATGGAGTAGTTGCCATATGACCTCCCGGTCGCAATAATTTTGCCCTGTGGGATGGACGAGGGCCTGCTCTCCACGGCAAAAAACCGCTGAGCGCGCCGCCATCTCCCACTTTTGGGGATACTAACGGCCAAGCCTGGCTACAACAATTCTTCGTGAGATTGAATTCGCCTTCCGAAAGGACGCTTAGGACCGCGTCCACCGCAAGTAAGAGACGCTTCTACGACTTTAGGAGTATCGAGCACCGCCTTAGCGCGTTCCACCTGTCACGAGTTTTCGAGGCCGCAGACATTCGGCGCGCACCCTCATCGCAAGCTCTACGCAAGTTCTTTCTGAAATGGATTCTTGTTTTTCCTACAGATCGAAGGACAGATCGGGACAGATACACCGTAAAAAGGTTTCAATAGATATCTCAAATGGATAAATACATTCTTGCGGGTGCCTTGAAGTGATGTAATGGGATTCCCTACGATGTCTACATTTTTACTTTCCACCACTCGCGCGGCACACGGCCTGCGTTTCCACTCTATGCCGTCAAGGAGGATCGTTTCCCCGCAGGAATAGCCATGCATCTTGAAATGAAAACTCAATGTGAGAAGTGCGGGGCGGCCCTCGCAGTCGATGGGAAGGCTTACATTTGTTCGTACGAATGTACCTTTTGCCCTGCATGTGCCTTGAATATGCAGGGCACTTGTCCGAATTGCGGGGGAGAACTCATTCGCCGGCCGGTGCGCAAAAACCTTAATGCTGGCACCCAGAATAATGCGCAGAATTCCGGGCTCAGAATACCGGCTATCAAAACTTGGCTCATATGGGTAATCAGTTTCGCGGTTTGGACATTTATCGCCCTTGCCGGCACGGCGTCGATTTACGAGTTGTACCGCTCGATGGGCAACCCCATGAGCTTCTTCAATACTCTTGGCTTGGAGTTCAGTCAGATACTTACCTATGCTCCTCTCACCCCATTCGTTTTTGTATTAGCGGTCCGCTACCCGGTTCAACGAGCAAATTGGGTAGGTCGTTGCCTTTGGTATCTGGCGGGCGGACTAGTTTTTTCAATGGCACATGTAATTCTGAGAGGCTTGACTCCCTATGGCGTCTGGGACTCCCAGGCTCGTGCCTGGGTATCCGCAATCTGGGATTCGCACGCTCATGCGTTCAGGGTCGAGTGGCGCACCTTTGAGATGCTTTTCTTTCGTAACGTGGTCGATGACATTACCGGGACTTATGTGCCGATTGTGCTGATCGCACATGCCGTGTTGTATTACCGGAGATTCAGGGACCGTGAATTGCGCGCATCCGAGCTGCAAACGCAACTGGCGAAGAGCCATCTACAGGCGTTGAAGAGTCAGCTGCAACCTCACTTCCTGTTCAACACCCTGCATTCCATTTCGGCGTTGATGCTCACCGACGTGCGGGCTGCAGACAGAATGATGACCCGTCTCAGCGATCTGTTGCGGATGAGCTTAGAGAATGATGCGCTTCAAATAACCACGCTTAGCCGCGAACTTGAGTTTGTAACTGCCTATCTTGAAATCGAAAAGGTCAGGTTCGGAGAGCGGCTTAGCATTGTGCTCGATATCCCCTCTGACACGCTGGATGCGCAGATCCCTCATCTTTTATTGCAGCCGCTGGTTGAAAATGCAGTTCGTCACGGTATTTCGAGGCGGTCGTCCGAGGGCGAAATTCAAATCAGCAGCAAGCACGATGAGCGCGAGTTGTATTTACGAATTAAGGATAACGGTCCGGGAATCCACACTGCAGAAGGGCGATCAGGCAGGGATGGCTTAGGCCTACGAACAACCCGCGAGAGGCTGCGCACCCTTTATGGAGACGATCACGATTTGGATATCCGAAGTACCCCCGGTTGTGGTTTAGAAGTGGAGATCCGGCTACCGTTCCGGGTCGAGGGCCGTCCATTGATTTATGAGTTGGAATCCAAGCCCGCAGAACCTGCTCTTTGAGCGCAATCTCATGGCTCCTGTTATTCGCACGATTATTGCCGATGATGAAGTTCTGGCGCGGGAAAAACTTCGTATCCTGCTGTCGGCGGAACCTGGGATTCAGATCATTGCGGAATGCCGAAGCGGTAAAGAAACCGTGAGCGCCCTGCAGGCCCACCGTCCGGATTTATTGCTGCTCGATATCCAAATGCCAGACAGTGATGGATTCGAAGTATTGAAGAGCATCCCTTCCGAAGAAATGCCGATAGTGGTTTTTACCACCGCCTATGATCAATATGCCATAAAAGCTTTTGAAGCACGTGCCTTGGACTATCTGCTCAAACCGTTTGACCAGGAGCGTCTGCATGACACGATGGACAGAGCCCGCAGCGAGCTTCGTAAGGCAAGAAATCCGGACATTACAAAGCAGATTCTTGCGACTACATGCCGGTCAGAAAACGTACCTGCTGCGAAGCAGTATTGGACATGTTGCCGAAAAACTCGACCCTACCCAATTCGTCCGCATACATCGTTCCACCATTGTAAACATCGGCAGCATCAGGGAACTGCAGCCCTGCAACAGCGGAGAATTCATGGTGACGCTGCGAAACGGTAAGGAACTGTCCTGTAGCCGCGGCTATCGGTCGGGACTGCAGCAATTGATCGGAAAAGATCTTTAGGATTGATCGCACCCCTGATTTAGTCACCTCCACCTTCTCGTAGTATCGGTCCCCAGCGCCTACAGTTTCCCGTAACGAAACCTCAAAAGCTGAAGTGTTAGTCAATACAAGTGCGCACAGAAGTTGTGAAGGTGTGTCTCCGAGCAGTCACTTCGTATTCAGTTTGGGGTTACTCGTCCCTTTCAGTCCGATTCGGTTGTTCTGCGGTTTCGCGAGTGCTTCACCATCTTAGGCAAGCGGTTCAGCCGATCACTGCACGACGGAGAGCCGCTAGCGGTCGATTCGATCGTCTGCTCAACCTCAAGGAGGAACATCATGGAGTCCAATCACTCCGGCCGCTTCGGAAAATTAGTGTTTGGCTTACTAGCCGTACTATTGTTGGTCGGCATTACTGTTGCCCAGACGCAATTCGGTACGCTCAGCGGTAAAGTTACCGACCCGAATGACGCTGTCGTCCCCGACGCGCGGGTAACCGTGACCAATCTCTCCACTCAGACGAAAGAGACCACGTCGACTAACAATGCGGGATTGTTCGCCCTTGGCAATGTTCGAGCCGGCGATTACGAAATTGCGGTGGAAAAAGAGGGGTTCAGGCGAGCGGCACAGCGCATTCACGTCGAAGTGGCACAGAATGCATCGGTGCCCATCAAGTTGCAACTCGGCTCGGTCAGCGAGACGGTCGAGGTGACAGCCGGTGGCGGAGCCGAAGTGAACACCGTCTCGGCCGAGGTGGCGCACGCGATTTCTTCCAACGAGATCACCAATCTACCATTGCTGACGCGCAATCCTTATGCCCTCATGGAACTGGCGCCGGGCTCAGTTAATGCAAACGTCGCCACTGGCGATTACGCTAACGGTGTGGGTATTTCGGTAGGCGGAGCCCGTGGCCGTTCGATCACCTTTTTGCTGGACGGCGCCGAGAACAATGACTCGTTTGTCACCGGGCCAAGTACGTTGGTCCCAGTTGATGCCGTACAGGAATTCAAGGTTCAGTCGAACAACATGACTGCCGAGTTCGGCCGCAACTCTTTATTAGCTAATGTCGTGTCGAAGTCAGGCACCAACAACTTGCACGGAGCCCTATCGGAGTTTTACCGGGGCGCGGCATTGTCCAGTCGGCCGGTGGAGGAGAAAGCCAATAACATCGCCAAGGGCAACTTTGTGCGAAACGTGTTCTCTGGGGCGCTTGGTGGTCCCATCGTTAAAGATAAAACATTCTTCTACGGGGCGTTCGAAGGAACCCGCGTACGCAGCATCGGACGGAACCTCTGGTTCGTTCCCACGCAACAGTTTGCCACCAATGCTTCTGCCAATATGAATGCCTATTTGCAGGCATCCGGTGGGATACCTCAGCCGCTGCTGCCGGAGGTAATTACGGCGGCTGATATTATCGCGGTTGAGCAGACAGATGGGGCAGCCTATGGGAGTGATCCCGCTCATTCTCTTTTCGCCTCAGGAACCACGAACCTCATTCCTGCTGATACTCCGCTTTTCCAACGCACTTTCACTAATGTGCCCATTGATGCGGGTGCCGGTCCGGCACAGAATACGTGGTCGGCATTCGGCCGCGTAGATCACCAGATCAGCGAAACAACTACTCTGTCATTGCGCTACGCCTGGTACCGACAGAACTTCTTTACTGGCTTCGGTGGGGATAGTCCCTTTACGCAGTTTCAGGTTCCGGCCAGTTATCGCAGCCAGAATGCCAGCATCACTCTCACTCACGCCTTCAGTCCGAAAATGTTCAACGAGAGTCGCATTACGTTCAGCCGCACTGAGCCGCAACTCCCCTTGGGAAAGGGCTCGCCGAACGTCATGTGCTTCACCTACGCGAACCAGACTGCTTTCCAGACTGGCAATCCTATTGTGTTTGGGGGCTACATACCCAACAGCTGTTTTGGAAACGCACTCCCCAGCGGAGGTCCGCAGAACACTTTCTCCGGCTACACAGGTTTCACCTACTCGCAGGGCCGTAACATCTGGAAGTGGGGAGGCTATCTCCGCCATCTCCGGGATAACCACACGTTTGGTGCTTTTCAGAACGCTTATGCTCTGGCCAGCAGCGCTCAAAATCTGTTGGATGGCGTTGCGGATGCTGACTTCCGTATCGCCATCAATCCTAAAGGCAAAGTTCCGGGCGACGTCTACGATCCTGCCGTGGATGGTCCGGTCGTGCCCCCGAGCTTCAGTCGGCACTATCGCTATAACGAATTTGCCGTTTACGGCGAGGATTCATTCAAGCTGCTTCGAACGCTAACTCTCACCGCGGGCCTTCGCTGGGAATACTTCGGCGTACTTCACAGCCCGGACAAAGAGAAGTCGCTCGATGCCAACCTCTACCTGGGCACCACCGGATCGATCTTCCAGCAGATCGGGGACGCGCGCTTCCGGCAAACCAATAATTTCTTTAACCAGAACTTCACTAACTTTGGTCCTCGAGTGGGGCTAGCTTGGGATGTAACCGGCGACGCCCGCACTGTGTTCCGTGCCGGCTATGGCGTGTTCTACGACGCCAACTTTGGAAACGCGCTGTTTAACGTCATCCAGAACCCGCCCGCTTACGCGGTGGTTCAGGCTCCGGGTGGGTTGGTGTTTCCCAACCAGTTCGACACTTTTAGCAATGTCCTGGGTGGAGGTCCCTTTACCTATCGAAGCTCCGCCCGGATGTTGAATAAAGACATGGTCACGGCGTACGCGCAGCAATGGAATGCCACCTTTGAGCATGACCTCATCGGTCGAGGGCTTGTCGCCTCGATCGGCTACGTTGGGTCCAAGGGTGACAAGCTGTATTCTCTTAACAATCTGAACCAGCGCGGTGCTTGCATTATGGCGGACAATTGCGCTGGCAATCCTTTCAATCGACTGAACAGTGGCGTCACCGGCATGAATCGGCGTGCTAATGAGGGTTTCTCTCGTTATCACTCTATGCAGGTTGAACTCAGAGCCAGGGAGATTCCTCATACCGGTCTGCAGCTCAATGCGAACTACACTTGGGCTCACTCCATCGATAACGCAACGTCGTTCTTTAACGATTCGGCATTCGACTTCAATGGGAATTTCGGCTTCGGTAATCCCTATAACCCTGGCGCCAGCCGAGCCAACTCGTCGAACGATATCCGGCATCGTTTCGCACTTAACTATTCCTGGGCCATTCCCTGGACGCATGGATATAAAGGCCTGGCAGGACAAATCCTGGACGGCTGGAACCTGACTGGGATTTACACGGCCCAAACCGGCGGCGCCTTTAGTGTCTACGAGAACTTTGGCGCCTTTAATGACCAATGCAGCGCCAGCGTCGCTAACTCCTGTTATCCAGTCATTACGGGTGCTTTGCCGGGACAGGATGGTAAGACCATAGTCGGGCCAAATCGAGTAGTCTTGTACAACTTCCAAAACAGCCTTACGGACCTTGGTACTTTCTGCAACAATGACCCGATTTGCACTCAACAGAATTATTTCTTCCAGCCCGCAGGCCTGTTCTTGCCCCGCAACACCTTCCGGACGCCGGGATACTGGAACTTTGATTCAGCGGTGTTGAAGAACTTTAAGCTTCCACCTGAGGGCATGAATCTTCAATTCCGCGCAGAGTTTTTCAACATCTTTAACCACTCCAATCTTTATGCTGATCCCAACACCAACAACCTTGCCGGAGGAGCGGTTTTAGCGCGGCGCGGGGTACCACCCAGTCACGAGTTGTACGGTGTGCCATTCGACCGTCGCAACATCCAACTTGGGCTGCGACTGCAGTTCTGAGGTTTGTAGCAAGGGTGCGGGTCCGGGCTTTGCCCGGGCCCTTTTCTCATTCATGCTGGGTGCATCAATCGACCAGACTGACGGTGCCGGTTCAGAGTGTATTCATGTCCGATCTTCGACGAACCGTCCCACGGCGGCTCTGATGCTGGTAAAGGCGATCAATAATCAATCAACCGAGGAGAACACGATTGGCAATCAGAGACACGGTGTCAAAGCAATCTTTTCCAGATAACGGGAGCGTAGGAGCAGTAGTAGAGCAGATCCGCCAAGAGCTGAACGCGCTACTTCGGCAGCGGGAGGAAACTGTTCGAAAAATCGGTACCGTCAAGAAGACGGTCCTGGGCTTGGTGTCCTTATTTGGCGACGATGTGCTTGATGGTGAGTTGCTGAGATTATTGGGGTACAAAGATTCCGGGCGGCGTCCGGGCCTCACCAAAGAGTGCCGCTTCGTTCTAATGAGCTCGGAAAGGCCTCTAGCGGTGCGCGAGATTTGCGAACAAGTGCAGCGCCGGTTGCCATCAGTCGGGAACCACAAAGACCCACTCGCCTCCGTGACAACAATCTTGAACCGCCTGGTCGGATACGGTGAGGCGTATACAGTCGAGGAGGGCGGACGTCATAAATGGGCTTGGGTAACAGACGTCAATAGAAATTCGGGGGGAGGGGCTGACTGATCGTCGTCGAAACCCTACTTCCCGTGAGATCATGCCGCTAAGCACGATCGCACGAAGCAGGGTACACAATGGTCAAGCTCATTTATTGCATTACCAAGAAAGCAGGCCTGACGGACCAGGAATTTTTTAACTACTGGGAAACAATCCACGGTCCCATCGGTGCTCGTATTCCTCACCTCCGCAGATTGGTACAAAGCCATCGTCTCACGGTTGTGGGCGATGCATACCCGCCTGATTACGATGGCATGGCGGAACTCTGGTTCGACGACATCGAGGCCTTGTTTGCGGCTCGGCAATCGCCCGAGTGGAAAGCCTCAAATCAGGACGAAGCGAACTTCATAGATCACAAGAAAGTCGCTTACTTCATTTCAGAAGAGCACGTCATCTTGGACGATGTGAAGCGAAACCAATAGGCAATGCCTAAACCCGAGCCGTGAATCGTCAACTGCCCTCCAGCATGCCACCGGTTCGGCGAGGTGATCGAAAGCTACATCGGGCAATAATTCTCACCACCCCTGCAATGATTGTCGATGACTTTCTGTCTTAGAATAAGCCCTTGCTTGCTTCAGCTGAATTCGACAGTTTGCGCGTCGTTTTGGTAGCCACACGCAACCCTCTCAATATCGGTGCGGCGGCTCGCGCCATGAGCAACTTCGGTTTTCCCCGCTTGCGGGTGGTGAATCCCTACGAAGTGGCGTTCCGGGAGGCGCGTTCCGCCGTGGGTGCTTCCGCGCTCCTGGCGAGTGCGGAAGAATACCAGAACGTGGCTGATGCGGTAGCCGATTGCACGCTCGTTGTGGGAACCACTGCGCTCCGCAGCCGCAGAGCGCACCAACCTCTGCGACAATTGAAAGACGGCGCGCGCCTTATCCGCAAGCAACTTGGACGCAGCCACCGCATCGCCCTTTTGTTCGGCTCTGAGAAATTCGGTCTTTCAAACGAGGCCCTTAGCCACTGTCACTGGCTGCTGCGGATACCCACCCGCGAAGAGAACATATCCATGAACTTGGGACAGGCGGTGGCCGTCTGCCTCTACGAACTCGCGCACAATATGAAAGCCGCGCAGCCGCCTGAGAAGCGAGAATACGCCACTGCGGCCGAGATCGAGCGCATTACCGCGATGTTGCTCGATGCACTAGGTGCCAGCGGCTACTTACGCAAACATCCAACGAGTGATGCCGAGGAAAGAGCTCGACGTCTGGTACACCGCCTCAACCTGTCAGCCAGCGACGGCGAAGTGTGGCTCGGCATGCTGCGACAAATCGTGTGGAAGCTGCGGTTAGGAGAGAAGACCAAATTGCAAACCGCAGGTGACAATGCAGGATCGTCATTCAGCAAGGCACTGTTGGGGAAAACAACCGGCAAATGACTTTCTAGCCAGGCTCTTGGAGATTTCTTGTAACGAAGCCGCTGCCAAAAATTGAAAGGGCCGTGACATTGGTTATGCTCTAGCCGCCAGCTCCTGCGAGGGAGCTAACAGCGTGGAGGCATGCACCGTCACAGCCCCTTGGTGCGACCACTGCTTTCGCAGTTCCAAACCCCAACTGAACCTCGCAGAACAGTTGGATTTTTCGGGTCTGGTTGCTCAGCAGGTTGCCCTGCCGAGCTGGTCACCCAGTTTACTTCGGGCTGGCAAAGTTTTATTTAAGCCAACCCTTTCAACCGTCGACGCCGCGAAAGTTAAATGGATAATTGATATTTGTCAATGCCGCTTTTCAGTGCAATTGCAAATATTACTGGCACATTTGGTGACGACCGTAATCTATTAAAGATGTGAGGATTTAGTCGTCTGCCAAAAAGTTTCCGTCTAGTTTTGCACAATTTCATCCACACCCGAAAAGGTCAACGTTGCAGTGGAACCTAATAAACATCTTGACGAATGGATGCCACTGACGCATGGTACTGGAAAGGAACAAGCTTCTTATGGCGGCTCTTGTCGCTTACGTTGACGGCGGGTCCTTGGGAAATCCGGGCTCTTCCGGGATTGGCGTAATTATAGAGGGCTCCGATGGCCACAGGATCCGAATCGCCAAATGGATTGGACGCCAGGACAACAACGTGGCTGAATATGTTGCCCTGCTTGAAGCCCTTCAGTATGCAGTGGCATTGAAAGCCGAAACACTTCACGTTTACTCCGACTCCGAGGTCGTAGTCAGGCAAATGAATGGGGAATACGCCTGCCGTAGCTCTCGCCTTCATTCGCTTAACTGGATCTGCCGCAAGTTGGCTCGCTCCCTTCAGTTTTCCATCTCTCACGTCCGTCGCGAGCTCAATACCGAGGCCAACGGTCTGGCCGCATCCGCTGTGCGCGAGGCGCTTTCCTAGCCCTGCGTAAGTCGAGCCGGGATCGCAATTTTTGATAGAATCTCGAAGAACTGTGCTCGGGTTCAAGTCGATGAAAAGCGATCCCGCCAAAATCCTTTGCATTGACGACGAAGAACCCGGGCTCGAACTTCGAAAGCTTCTCCTGGAATCTGCTGGCTACCACGTGATTACCGCCCGATCCGGCGCGGAAGGCATCCAACTGTTCCGCTCGCAGCCCGTCGATGTGATCATTCTGGACTATTGGATGTCGGGTATGAACGGAGTGTCTGTAGCTCGGGAATTAAAGCGCCTGAATGCGGCAATCCCCATAATCATTCTTTCCGCTTATGCGTCGTTGCCAGACGAAGCCTTAGGTGTGGCAGATGTGTGGATTCTCAAAGGAGACGCTACGGAATCGCTTCTGGCCAGTATTAAAGATCTGCTGGAAACCCGCAAGGCCGGGTGAATTGAAATTAGCGGTCGTGACGATAGCGACTGGTGGGGTTTTGAAACTAGACAGCGCTCGAGTGGGCGGAACTCTTATCGGACTCGGCGAACGGGAATCGACATTCGATCGCCGTGCCTGACTCCCCCGAACGAATCACTAGCTGCCCGCCAAACTGTTGCACACGTTCCCGCATTCCGCGAATACCAACTCCAAGCCTCGTGCCGTTGCCGTCCCCGGATTCAATCATCGGAAGGATCATGCCCTGGCCTCTGTCTTCTACCATGAGCGCGAGTTCTGTCGGCGACTTGTGGATCGTGATTTTCGCGGTTGAGCTACGCGAATGGCGATGAATATTGGTAAGCCCTTCCTGAATGATGCGGAAAATGGCAATCTCAAGATCGCGGCTGAAACGTCCTAATTCTGGCGAAATATCGAGAGCGACTTTGATTTTGCTGCGCTCCGAGAAACCCTCGACGTACACCCGCAACGCTCGTGCCACCCCCACTTCATCGAGCAAAGGTGGGTGCAACAGATAGGAAATAGTCCGGATTTCGTTGACCGCTTGCTCAATGAGGTTGCTACTCTCCGAAATGAGCCGTGATACTTTTGGCGGCAGGCCAACAACCTGCCGTTCGAGCAACGCAAGATTAATTGAGGCCGCGGATAGAACTTGGCCCGCGCTGTCGTGCAATTCGCGCGCAATGCGCCGGCGTTCCTCGTCCCGCAGCGTCAATACCCGGCCAGAAAGTCCTCGCAATTCTTGTTCGGCATTTTTTCGCCGCGTAACATCGGTGCATATCTGGAGCCAGCCTGAAGGATGACCCGCCTGATCGCGCCGTGATAGAAAACGGCTGGCTACCGTAATGCGTCTCCCGTCACGGGTGGTCTGGGTTAACTCACATTCCCAATGTCCCTGCCGGTAAAGGGTTTCTTGTATTTCCTCCACTTGTAACGGGGGGTCGGTCTGTAACAGCACTTGCGGCGATTTTCCCAGAGCATCCTTCCTTGTCCACCCATAAAGCCGTTCCGCTCCCTGATTCCAGAAGACCACATCGCCAGTCGTGTTCAATACAACGATTGCGTCAGTCGCCAAGTCCAGAAGCTCAATGTGCTCCGCCAATTCCTGGTTTGCCTTGGCCAGAGCGGCGTTGAACTGTCTGGTGCGCGCTTCCAATTCCTCCTGGCCTCTCTTTTCGAGCAGATAAGCTGCCCGCTCACCTCGTTTGCGGGTGGTAATGTCACGTGCGATCGTCACCAGACCCACAATTTTTGACTTTTCCTTCAAGACAGAAATCGATACCGAGACATCCATCTTTGCGCCAGTACTCTTGGCGCGCACAGTTTCGTAATGATTGACCCGCTCCCCACTGAGTATTCTTTTGCAGATAGCTGCTTCTGCCTCCTGGATGTCTACCGGGATGAGGATCGAAATTGGCTGTCCCCGAGCTTCCCGTGGGGAGTAGCCGAACATCCGCTCAGCCCCCGCATTCCAGCTTGTTATGAGACCATTGAGATCCTGAGTGATGATGGCATCATCAGCCGACTCCACCGTGCTCGCTAACCCAACGGGTGGATCGTCGGATCTTCCAGGTTTTGTGGCAGCGGAGCGATCTCGAACGCCCTCGGGGTTACTCATGTATCCAGCCCTGAACAGAACGAATCATGGAAATGTTTGCGAAGAGCACTCGCCGCAAAGAAAACTCCGGAAACGTGGAGAATATGCCTGACCACGAATGAGGAGACTGCTCATTCCCCGTCCCTGGGAACATTTCACGCGTGCTTCGGGGCATCGCGTTGGATCCGGCCCGCTATCCAACCGAAACGAGAACTCAGATAATCGGCCCGCTTGCCTTCCCGAAGCAAACCAGTATTATATCTCTACGACGTCGTTATAAGCTCCCAGTCGCATTGGCCACTGTGACGCTACAACAATCAAACCGCAAGCGTATCTTGTTCGTCGACGACGAGCCGAGTATTCGCCTTACTCTTCCTCCTGTCCTTGCAGAAAATGGTTTCGAAGTGCGGGTAGCGGGGAGTGTGCCTGAAGCCCTTCTTGAAATCAATTCTCATAGCTTTGACGTTCTTCTATCGGACCTCAACATCGGGGAAGAGGGTGACGGGTTCCTGGTGGTCAGTGCCATGCGCCACCTCCAGCCTGATTGCATAAATCTCATCCTGACTGGATATCCTGCCTTTGAAACCGCCTTGCAAGCGATACACAATCAGGTGGATGACTATTTGATCAAGCCGGCCGACGTAGACTCGCTTATCGCTACCGTTAAAGACAAACTGGTCGATCGAAGTTCCAAGGCACCGGCGACCACCAATCGGCTAGCGGCCGTCCTGAAAGACAACAGCAAGCACATCGCCGCCCAGATGCTCGACGCCGCAAAGCACGATGCGGCACTTTCTACAATTCGCTTATCCGATGAGGAGCGCATCGATCACCTGCCAAAATTGTTGGCCATGCTGGTTGAGACTTTGCAACCTGGACAAAAGGGATTAAGCAAAGAAACGGTGCGCTTCGCAGTTGAACACGGCAAAAAAAGAAGCCGTCAAGGCTACACAATTCCGATGGTAATTACGGAATACCGTTACTTTAACAATGTTATATATGATCTGGTTCAGAGCCAACTGGCGGCGCTGGATGCTGGCACCCTGATCTCCGAAATGAGATCGCTGCTGAACTCTGTATATTCCCTGATGGAAAAATCTCTTGAACCATATCTCACCACCAGATCCAGCACGAAATAAGTTAGTCTGTACCTAAATCGCGTCCTTTTTCCTCAATCCCAGAGCTGCGTCCGCAAGATCAAGATAGTGCTCCAGGCGGGATGGCTCCTTAGTGGGCTCCCCTAAAGGTAAAAGTCGAGGACCCTCGTCTCGAGCCGCCGGCGCAGTGGGCGGTAGCCGCTTAACCGTGGTTTTGTTTTTATTGCTGTTCTTGCCTGATCTGTTCAAAAGCAACACCTGGGCTGTAACACTGCTTGCGTGGCGGACGCATGGGCCTAGTGCTTTTTAATACTTATTCTTGCGCTCGGTATCCTGGTGAAATGTGACCGAAGCGCCTGAACTTTGCTGGCCACCTCGAAACACTAACCCGCCTGCTGCTTCTTCCCGCGGTACTCCAGCAAGTTCACGCTTGCGATTCTCGATTTCGCGAAGTTCGCGGATGATCGCGGCTTCGGCCTGGACGTATTCCTCTTCCGAAATTTCCCCTGATTCGAGTTCTACCTGAAGTTCCAGGAGACGCTCTTTTATGGGCGCATCATCGGTATATTGTTCCTCCGCCGCCTTTAGAAGGGTGCGGAATATAAACTTGAACCCCGATATAGGCAGGAGCAGAAGATCATCAATCAGCAGCATATGCAGTCATCCAGCGTGCGAACTCAGGATGCGGTCACCCGCTCCACTTTAAGTCTTATGTTCACAAAGTTGTAGGGCGGCCACGGCCCGGTGTACTTGAATTTCAGTCGCTTACCGTATTTTCTCGCGATCTTGTTCACCACGCCATCGAATTCGGCCTCGCGCTTCCGCTCCACCAAGAACGCGGCGTTCATAATCATCTTGTCGCCAATGGGTTGATTGTCGCGCGATGCCACACACACGCTGCGCAGCGCTTCATAAATCTCTCGCACGTACTGGGTGGACCTCTCCGCCATCGCCTTATCAATCATGCGTCCTAATTGCATGCGGGCGAGATAGGTTGACTGCAAGTGCTTTCTGATAATTTCCTGGTGAAACTGGCGGATCTCCTCGTCCTCCTGTTTCAATTCCTCAATGATCTGGTCGCGGTCCCAGTTGACCTTCAATCCGAACTCCAGTTTGCCGGCCATTTGAGTCAAGACGTCCTTGAGGGATGCGTAAATGCTCTTCAAAACTTCGCGGATGTCGTCATCAGTCCGGAACACAGTCCCGAAGCTCATGGGAATGATGGTGTACGTCTTCATCACCGTCTCAATGACATGCTCATGCGCCAGGGCATTCTCGCGCGTTGGATCGAAGATGTAGACCGCCGTCTTGCTGACCACTGCCGCTATGTCGAGGTATTTGACGGTGTACACCAATTCACCGGCGCCGCCAATACCGATTTTCCCGAAGGTCATCTGCTCCTTCGCCTCTACGATCCCATAGAGGTAGCGCCCACCTTCGCCGGTCGTCACTTCGGGAGCATTACCGGCGTCCGCGATTTTTACGTGCAAATCGTCCTTTGACGCCTTTGCCACCTTGCGTTTGAGCGCAGGCCTGGTTGCCATAGCTTTCTTTGTTTTCACTCAACTCCTCTTTGTTTATGCCCCGGGCTAAACCCTCAACCATGCCTATTAGCGACAACAGAGGAAGGTGCCCCGTTAGTTAGGCTGCACCCAATGCGAAATGGGGAAAGCGAGCTTAAAAATCGTCCCTTTTCCCACCGCGCTGCGCACTTGAATCCGGCCGTTATGGTTCTCGACAATTCCCTTCACGATCCAAAGCCCTAGACCAGTTCCCTTTTCGCCCTTGGTGCTGACAAACGGCTCGAACATGGACGTTTGCAACTCTTTGGGAATCCCAGTTCCAGTATCGGCCACAACGATCTTAATCCAGCCATGCACCCCGTCGGCGGCTCGAATGTGCCCGGTTCGGATGACTAACTTTCCACCCGACGGCATGCTGTCTCTCGAGTTTACGACCAGGTTGGAGAGAAGCTGACGGAATTGGTCGGCTGAGCCCTTCATTAGCGGAAGCTGAGCCAGTTGTTTGTCGATGTTCACACCAGTTTTGGCCAAGGGACGCCCGAAAAGTGTCAGCGTGTCTTCCACTACGCTGTTGAGATCGAAACTTCCGAGCTGGCCGGCATTGCGATACAGCCCAAGCATCTGCCGCACGATACGGGTAATACGGTCGGTTTCGCTCTTTAGCACTTCGTAAATCGGCTCCGAAGGACTATCGAGCTTCCCCTTCAACAGGTATATCGCATTCTTGATCGCTTCCATGGGATTGTTGATTTCGTGGGCGATCGTCCCGGCCAATCGTCCCGTGGCCGCGAATTTCTCCATTTCGAGCATTCGCCGTTCGAGCTGGAGTTGTTCAAGTTTTTTCCACGTGGAAAAATCGCGCAGCACCGTGACCGTATACGCCACCTGCCCACGCGCATCGTAAATCTTTCCTGAACGAGCCGCATATTCGATCTCGGTCCGCGACGACGGATGGTAAAGATACAGCGATTTGTTCTCCTTATCTACGAATGAAAACGTAAATGCAGTCAGGAAAGCGTCCAATTTCGCTTGATTTTTTACCACTTGGGGATGCCGCGTTTCTCCCGAACCGAATAATTCCTTAGCCAGCGGATCCAGCAATACGATCCTTGCCGAATTATCCGCAACCACGATGGGATCGCCAACATTTTCGATGACCAGGTTTAAGCGGTCTCGGTCTTGCCGTACCACCTCCTCTGCTACCTGGAGCTTTTCAAGGTTGGCCCGAACCTCCTGATCGGCCCGGCGCAGGTCGGTCACATCGCGCATGACAGTCACCATTCCGGTGCGGGTACCATCTCGGGTGACGGTGGGAGCGCACACCGCCTCGAAAAGTACCTCCTCGCCCTCCATCACGTCAACCAGTGTGAAGTCGCGCGACGCATCACTTGCGCTCACCACCATGGAAGATAAGGCAGCGGAAAACAGCAGGTTGTTGAATTCGACCGCTCGTTTGCCGCCTTCACTGACCCCTTCAGGAACTCGAAAAAAACGTTCCGCTGCCTTGTTTTGAATAATCACTCGATGCTGGTTGTCAGTCAGGATCACCGGGTCCGCCATGCTTTGCATGACCGTCCGCATACGCGAAATCGTGACATCCATGTCCCGCATGCGGTTGTAGTAGTGTTCCACCTTGAACAAACGGGCAAGGTATCGGTTGGCTCGCTCCACCAGATTGCGGAATTGCCGTAACTGACTCTCTGGGACGTTTTTCTGGACTTCTCCCAATACCAATGAGGCATAACCCCGCATTCCGCACACATCACAGACTTGTTCCTGAATTTGAAACTTTCGCGTTAATTGGAAATTTTGCACCGCCAGGCAGTCCCGCCGGCGTTCCCGTTCCGCCTCCCAGCAGCGTGTGCGGCTGCGGTAAATCATTGGCACCGCATATAGTGAGGCTTCTTTGGATTCAGAACGAACTATGCCGGGCTTCAGATTCTGCAAAACCGTAATGATTGGATTTTCACTTGCCCAGAGCGAGGTAGTGAACTTTCGCAGATATGCCTTGCCACAGTTCAGCGAGGCAATGGGTTTTACCTCGCCGGTATCAAAATCCGCCTCCAGCACCAGGGCGCGAGGAAAGCCAAGAAAAACAATCTCTTCCAGCAGAATCGGAAAGACTTCTTCGGACCGCTCAGCGGAAAGCAACCGCAGCGCGGCGGATTCACTCGATGATCTTTGGTCGACGAACTCTCTGGTCTTTTCTCGCAGCAGTGGGCTCGCCATCCCGTCTGCTCTCCTCAGGTCAGGTCAGTTTTAGCGGCGCCGAACAGTACGGCGTTTAGGAACCCGGGTAACACGCCGTGTGGTCTCCACGGCGATCTCCGGTTCCGCCACTGCTGTCAGTTGGGGCCGTGCTACCAGACCCGTGAGACCCACCGCATCCGCATATTTCAGATACGTATCGATTGAGGCAACCACGATGCGTGCTTCCACAGTGATCAGATCGATTCCGACCAGTGAAATGCGTACCCATGCGTCGATCACGATGCCCTTATCCAGGACGCGGTCGAGCACATCAATCAGGCTCGATCCACCTGATACCCGTTCGACAGCCATGAAGTCGTTCCTCCTAAATTTCCACTACCCTACGCTCTACGCTTGCTGCGGCCCGCCCGTGCAACGGGTTGCCGCACTACGCGCCTCTTTTCAGTCGCGGCGCGCAGGGGTCGAGGAAGGGTTGCGGGAACTATCGGTGCTTGCATGGTTAGATGCGGATCGTACTTCCACCAGTTCAGCCCGATCTGCTCTGCCTTATCCACAGAACAAATCAGCAGCCGAACCCGAATCGTGAGCAGTTCTACGTTAGCCAGCGAAACGCGAACGTCCCCAGCAATCACCAAGCCTTTATCCAGAACGCGATCCAGGATGTCCAGCAGGTTGGTGGTTCCGGTTACGCTAGGCAGACGTTCCATAATTTGATCTTTCTACATCCTGACGACAGAAACCTGATCTCTTCAGTTGATTCATAGCGAAAAAGGATGCTACTGGTTGCTTCGCCCGCTGTCAATGCCGCAAGTGTGCTGGTCTTGTGAAAATCGCAGATAATTCCGGGGACTTTCATTTGCATCCAATATCCCGTACTGGCCGGACTACCAGCCTTGCCCGCGTCAAACAGAAACTGAGTGCCCGAACCCAGGTCGACGCGGCACGCAAGAATGATCTCGGGCTAACCGCGGGGCACCTTTCACAAGCTCGGTACTTTTCTTACTTGGGTAGTAGATTCCCCAGAGGACCAAAATTCATATTCAGATCGCTCGGTGCAAGTCCGAAATGGTCAGCTAACTCGTGGATTTTGGCCTCCAGTTTCATGAGCGCTTCGCCCATCTGCTCCACCTGATCGTCGGTCAATGAACCGCCTTCCATTCGACGGATAGCCTGCCGCTCCAGCAATTGCCGCAGCAACTCAATCAGGCTAAGGACGAGTTTCGCCAGGCCTTGCTCAATGTTGTCCGGAGAACATTCAATGCGCTCCGGACTGCCCGCTGCCAACTGGGTCTGTTGCCGCAATTCGGAAACAATCTTTTCAATGTTGTCGGGGGAAATCTGTTCGGGTTTCTGCATTCATTTTTCCTTCAGAAATTCGGTCGGCGGCCACGGTCCGGTCACTCGTACCCCGATTTCAGACCCTACCGTCACTCCTGCAGCTTGTCTTTGAAAGTCCGCGATACCCTCGCGCTGGACCAAGGCAAAGCAGCGAACACCCCGCGCCGAATCTCGTTTCCGCCAACTTCGAATCGCGCCAGCCTCCCGAAACCTCTCCGCCAATTCTTCCAGTTCGCGCCGCTGACCTTGCCGTCGTCTCAGATATTGTGTTCCAGAAACGTTCAAACTCTCGGGGGATTCCGCAACCCCGAATCCCAGATGGATTTCCATCTGCACCATGTTCTTCAGTCGCGCTAAGGTATCGCGGTATTGCCCGGCATGCTCTCTGAGGTGGGCTGAGAGGGCCTCGTCCGCGAGCAAAGTGGGAAAGCGAAACGGAATAATCGTAGTCTGCCGAAATAATTCCTGAAGCACCGAATGGAACGCTAAAGCTTCCTCTCGTGTAGCGAGGCTCGACATTGGAAGCTCACTTTCCCTCCGTGACACAAAGCAGCGAAGTGCGGATTCGTCCACACTCTCCACCGTCATACCCGCAACACCTGTTTGGGCAACTTTAAGCGCGACCTCTGCCGTGGTCACGCAGTAGGCAAGTACAGGCATAGATTCACGGACTTTTCAAACACGCAGCATCATCGCGGTTTTCCGGGAGGAAGTGGCTTTGTGCTCATGTGCCGGAATGCTGTTTCCACAGAACTAAGAATAACATCCAGGCCGACATAAACCAGATCTACGCCGGCGAGAGAGATCACCAGATTGCCATGGATAATCACACCGGAGTTCAGAACATGATCCAGAATATCGAGTAATGACACTTCATCGAAGGCGTCGGAGGTGAGCGCAATATCTTGGGAAGTATTCGACATGCTAATTCATAGTGACTCGGAACGCGTGCTGCTCCGGGAGACGAACGAATAAGGCGGCCACGGACCTGTACATTCAATCCTTCGGTTTTTTTTCCAGTCCTCGCTGAAGTGCTTCAGCAAGGTCTCAAGCTTTTTCTTGTCACTTCGCTTTAATAATATGGAAGTCTGCCACGCCAGATCGCGTTGCCCGCTGCTGATCGTGCCACCACCGGCAGTTTCAACCGCAATCCGCGCTACCGCCTGCGAGAATCGCACGATGTCGGAATCCGAAGAGCTTACTGAAGGCCTTTTAAGTAGCGCCGCTCTCGACTTCAAGTAATCTTTACCACTTTTCGGGACAATTGTCGGAACTTCGACCTGGCGCCGGACAGTAAATACCTTGATGCCCCATTCGTCAGATCCTTTGATTCTCTTGAAATCGGCTTCCAGGGTTCGCTTGCGACCTCGCAAATCAGCCTGCAGAGAGGATTCATCGTGAAAGACTGTTCCGAAGCGTGCGGGCAGGATTTCTGTAGCCTCGGCTATCGCGGAAACAGCTCGCTGATGCCGGATACTCACGGCCGCGAGCCAGTCCAGGTTGTCCATGTTGCTGGAGAGTTGGTCGGCAAAATCGGTTCGTGAAACCCGGCTCAACCAGCAGATCAGTCCTCCACATTCAATCGGTTCGATTGCCGCGGCACCATCGACTCCGCCAACTCGCGGAACCGGCGATACCGGTGCTTTAGTGATGCCATAAAGGTAGAGCACTTTGCCGTCGCGATTCTTTTTCAAGCCAGTTGCCATATTTCACGTGTCAATGAACCGAGCGCTTTCTTACCGCTGATCTCGTTTGGAAAATTCCGCACTATATAAAGAGTCGTATCGGGATAGCGCCGGCGCAATCCCGCGATGGTTGCGAGTTGCCAGATTCAGGCTACGAAGATCCGTAACCAGCCGCTCCGTCTCGCGATCCGGCAACGGCTCCGCCAACATGACGGTGTAGATGCGTGCTCGCTCAGAATCGGTCAGCAAACTTGCCAATTCCCTTACCCGGTGCGCCAGTTCCGCCACCTTTACCCCGGCGTCGCGGGCGAGGTTCAGTTTACGGTGCTCGGCTAGCGTTTTCAACAGCACCCTTGTCCACGCCAGAATGCGATCCGGCATTCTCAACAAATCAAGTGCGTGACCGGTGGGAGCCATGTCAATAACCACCCTCCCTCTATGGCTCAACAAATGGATTATGCGGAAGACGGCCAACACTTCGTCCACGCCGGGCGGCACGCTATCCAGCAGTGCGGAAATAAGCTCGCGCTCGAAAGACAAGTCGATATGTACGCCGGAAGTCTCTGAACTCATTGCTTGATCGATCTTCTCTTTCACCTCCGCCACCCACGTCTTGAAGACGGACATAGAGTCCATCTCCGATGCCCGGAATTTGGGATCGCCGAGCACCGGTTCCAGACGATCGCCGACATCTTTTCCAAAAATGTCGTCCAGCGACGGCGCCGGATCAACCGAGCAGATTTCCACCGGCAGCCTCCTTTTTTGCCGCGTGTTGAATCCTAGCCCCGCCGCCATAGTGGTCTTTCCAACACCACCCTTGCCGAGAACGAGCGAGAGTGGAACATCGAGAGCAGGCCACTTCGCAACCTTCAGAACCACATCTCTCACCTTCGGAACCGGTATTTTGAGATTCAATCTCCTGCCAGAAAATAAGTGATTGGCAAATGATTTCAGACCGCGGACACCCAGTATCGGTCCCCCAACATCTTCTCCTAGATGCAAATCCGTGCCCGGAAATTCTTGCTTCAGTAAGGTTTGCGCAGTTCGCGTGGCCTCTGTTCTTCTGCGACAAATCTTGCAACTCTGCTTCCCTATCACCGCGCGCATCAGCACCACCGCGGCAACCTTCAATGGCGGGGAGTAAGTGCCGAGCGTGGCGCAGGCTCTTAAGGATTCGTTCAGGGCAAACTTTTCCGGCGTGGTCACCAAAAATAAACGCGCCCTTTGTGCAATTGACTGTTGTAGCCCCTCGACCGTGGCGCGCCAGTCGCTCAAAAACTCATCACTGCCAAGTCTCGCGTGTCCTCCAAAGTGCTGTGCGAGAACACGGTCTCGGCTTATCGCCAAGCTAAGAAAATCAAGAAAATGCAAGAAATGTTCGGGCAACCCAAATAGTCGTAGCGTATGCCCAAATGGCGCAGTATCCACCACAATGCGATCATACTTTCCTGAATCAATCGCGCTCTGTAAAGCCAGTAACGCCGAGATCTCAGCCATGCCTGGCAAAGATTTGTCCATCAACGGCTCAATGTCTTGCCGGGAAAAAAGCGAGCCACGATCAATGATCTCGAGAATCCTCTGCTTGTGCTCGTCGAGAAACTCCTGGAACTGTTTCCCTGCATTCACTTGCCACGCGTAGAGCTTTCCAGCCGCGCCCAAGGGAATCTTGGTAGCTTTTCCTCCCAGCGGCAACTGCAAAACGTCCGACAATGAATGTGCCGGGTCGGTCGAGAGCAGCAGCACCGGTTTCGTGGGAAACTGCGAGGCGTTGTGAACGGCATAAGCCGCCGACGCTGTGGTTTTGCCGACGCCACCCTTCCCTATAAAAAATGACAATTCAGGCACAACGGTATTGTAACTATTCGCTCACCGAACCCACTCATACACATGCTTTGCGCCGCGATTGCAACGAACAACCATTTTCGGAGTACAGGAATCACTGTATTGTTTGTCCGGAGGCAAGTCTCTAGGGTTGCCCTGGCAGCGCGAAGTGCGCCGAGTGCTTTGTTATAAGAATTTTGGCGCCGTTCCCTTCGTCTAAGATCGCTGCATTTGGGATGAGAATCTAACTCACTTCAGGAGGGACCGTGATTCAATACATTTGCGAATCCTGCGCAATGGTGAAGAACGCTGATGACCCATGGATTCTCGGCCTGGCGGCTGAGGCTCTGGGCGCGGCGGGAGCTCGACGAGAAGTCACCATCTTTCCAGGTTGGGATCCTGATCGAGCCGTCCATCCCCTGGCAGTTCATTTCTGCTCCCTGGCATGCAAGAACAAATATCTCGCGAAACTCTTCGGTGATGAAACCCTGAAGCAGCAGGCAAGAGCCGAACGAATCTTTACCAGACCGGCTACCAGACAGGGGAAGATTGGCGATTCAAAGCAGAAATCACGATCACGCAAAGGACGAAGCAGGAAAAAAGCAGCGTAACGATGTTTAGCCACCTCGGATAGCTGGATAACCTCCCGATTCCCAACAGCAGGTCCTGGAAGCTAACGCCGGTGCAGCGTTTCCGCCGTCGCTTCCGAGCTCTTGTCCTTAGATTTGTGCCCAAAATCCAAACCGACGTGGGGCTCTGCTCTCGTGCCAGTGATCTTAACCGGTAGATCGGTTCCAGCTCCGTTCTTGCTAAAGAACGGATCCACCGGTTTCAGTAATACAGACTTCCAACCCGTCACCATATGCGAAAGCTTTGCCTGAATACGGGCTTTCCCGCGGAAATCGAATTCATTCCCGTCCAAGCTGTATTTGCCGGCAAGATGCACTTGAGCTCCGGGCACTTCAAAGTGAAGCCAGGAAAACGAAAGAATTCCACGGTTTAAAACGAAGTTCCCCATCAGGTCTGAGTGAACATTGTCGGGAATCTTGTCCGACGCCAGCTCCGGCTTACCTTGGCTGCGCAAACTCAATGCGTCTACTTTTCCTTGTATTTTGTCGTTTGTGAAATGGGTGCCGGAGATATGGAAACTCCCCGCCAGCTTAAGCCGGTTGGCAATGTCGGCCTCCCCAGGAGCAAGGTCGAATTTCGTTTTCAATTGCACTTCCCCTGTCATTACCGGGGGATCTGTCTTCACTCCCAATTTCAGCAGATCTTCGATTCTCCCTTGGTCGATGGTGACGTCGAGTTCGATGTGGTGCCCCTTGGGCTCCTTCACTCGCACTACGTATCCTTTTGCGATCAGCGAAGTATGCAGGATCTTTGCTTTAACGGGCTGCAGGTATGTATCTCCGTTGGTTCCGTCCACGATCGCGTGGAATTCCGTTTGTAGTGGCACCGGATGTCCACTCACCGCCAGGCGGAAGTCTGGAGTTTCGGTTTCGCCGTTTACGACGATCTGGTCGAGAGTCCCCCCATACTGACCGGTGGAGGAAAGAGTCCCACCAATCCCCTTTATCGTACTCAAGTCCGCCTTGCTGAAAGAGTATGTCCCCTGCACCGGTGTATCGCGGGGGCTATCTTCCCGCCAGGGTCCAAACACTCCATTCGAAGTAATTACCCCCACCGGTTTAGGATTAATTAGGATGGCATCGAAATGAAGCGGCTTACCAGGGCCTGTTCTGTTCATCTTCAAACTTCCAATCTCAAATTCCACTGGAAACTTCCCCGGCCTCGATGTATTGATCACCAATTCCGCCCCTTCGCATACAAATTGATCGACAATGATTTTCGTCTTTCCGGCCTTTGAACGCATGTTGTTAATCTGTTGTCGATCTTCCCGTGGCGGGATATTCAACTGCAATCCCTTGAGGTATACCGTTTGAACGTGCATGGGAGAACGGAGCAAATTCAGCCAGTGTGTGGCGAATCGAAATTCAGCAATCGCTATTAGCGGCTGGACACCGGGTTGATGAGCGTTCGGATCAGTCACTCCATAGATTCTCAGTCCCTCCCCCGAAACTTGAACCCGTCTTGCGACTGAGACGTGGAACCCCTCCAACTCAATTTTGCTTTTGAAACGTGCCGACAAAGTCTCAATCACGCGTGCCCGCAGGATCGGCTCGGCATGAGAGATCGCGATTGCAACGGCTACTGAGAGGACCACCAATAAAAGTAAAACGATACCGCCGATCCATGCCCAAAGGGATCGGCCACCCCTCTTTTCAGGCCGTATTTCAGACTCAGATGGCACGCCGTCTGCTTAGAACACGGAAACAGCTAAACAGATGCTTACATCTCAGTCAATGTAAGCGCGGGCGTCCCCGCCCGTGCAGCCGAGCGCAACTCGGCTTTTTTCTGTGTCCCGAAATCAAGCCCTGGTAATCGCGCCCTCCGAAGCCGACGACACTAATGCAGCATATTTTGCAAATACTCCGCTTGCGTAGCGAGGTGGCTTCGGTTTCCATTCCGCAAGACGCTGCCTCAGCGCCGAATCGCTTAGTTCAACTTCCAACTTGCGCTGGTTCACGTCAATGTGCACCGTATCCCCCTCGCGTAACGCCGCAATCGGTCCTCCCCGAGCCGCTTCGGGCGCCACATGCCCGATCATCAACCCACGGGTCGCGCCGCTGAAACGCCCGTCCGTCAATAGCGCAACGCTGTCACCCAATCCCTCACCGACGATTGCGGCAGTCACGCTCAGCATCTCGCGCATGCCCGGCCCACCCTTGGGCCCCTCATTGCGGATCACCACCACGTCGCCCGGCTTTATTTTCTTGCTGGTCACGGCCGTCATCGCGTCTTCTTCCGATTCGAAAACCCGTGCCGGTCCACGGTGTGACAGCCTTTCATGTCCACTGATCTTGGCCACACCGCCTTCGGGCGCGAGATTGCCGTGCAGGATTACCAGGCCTCCAGTCTTCTTTAAAGGGCGATCCAGCGGCGCGATAACTTGCTGTCCTGCCGTTTCCCTTGCCGCGTTTGCCTCTTCGGCAAATGTCTTGCCCGTGACGGTGAGGGTTGACCCATCTGCGCACTTGGCATCCAGCAACCGCTTCGCGATTACTGGAATTCCCCCGGCTTTGTCCACGTCTGCCGCAACAAATCGTCCGGCCGGCTTCAAATCGGCCAGCAGCGGGGTGCGCTCGCTGACTTTCTGGAAATCATCAATCGCCAGCGCTATACCTGACTCGCGGGCAATCGCCAGTAAATGCAAAACCGCATTGGTGGAACCGCCAGTGCAGGCTACTCCGGCAATAGCATTTTCAAACGCAGCACGCACCAGGATATCTTTCGGAACAATTCCCTGTTTCAGCAGATTGATCACGATCTCACCGCAGCGGAATGCAACCTCATCTTTTCGGGAATCCATGGCGGGCACGCCGTTGAAGCCCATCGGCGAAAGCCCAATCAATTCCATCACCGTGGACATCGTGTTCGCCGTGTACTGGCCGCCGCACGCCCCCGCTCCCGGGCAAGCGACATTCTCCAAGTCGCGCAATTCTGTGTCCGTCATCTTCCCTGCGGCATTTGCCCCGACCCCTTCGAATACATCCTGAATCGTCACATCTTTCCCCCGATAGCTCCCCGCCGCAATGGTTCCCCCGTACAGAACCAATCCTGGAATATTCAAACGCGCTAGCGCCATTGCTGCTGCCGGAATCGTCTTGTCGCAGCCCACCACGCACACCAGTGCATCGAACATCTGTCCACGGCAAACCAGTTCGATCGAATCCGCAATAATTTCCCGGCTGACCAGCGAAGCGCGCATGCCCTCCGTTCCCATGGTTTCGCCGTCGCTGATGGCGATAGTGTTGAACTCCATCGGCGTGCCCCCGGCAGCCCGGACTCCCTCTTTGACCTTCGCGGATAGCCGTCGCAGATGAAAATTGCAAGGCATGGTTTCGATCCAGGTATTCGCTACGCCAATCAGCGGCTTCTGCAAGTCGCCGTCAGTAAAGCCAATCGCCTTGAACATGGCGCGCGATGGCGCACGGTCGCGCCCGTCAGTAATGCCACGGCTCCGGTGTTTGAGGTCCATGGGATAAGAGATTACGACACTGAAGGGTGAAACAGGAAGAGACGCCAGAACTCAGAAATCGACAATAACCTTCGCTTCAGCCTGCCGAAAATCCTACGCCATCGCCGCGCGAGCTGAGTCGCCTGAGCTCACCGCCGACGTCGGCGGATGCGGAGTTGCTGCCCATCCGTCGATCAGCTCGAGCATATCTTGCGTAGGCATGGCAGACCGAACGTCGGTCACGTCTACGATCGCGTACCAATCACGCGAGAGCTGGCCCACTTGCTTCGCATTCACTTCAAGCAGCAGTGTGACTTGGTGTGACTGCTCGGCCGGCTCCGCCTGGACATACGGAAGCTCGATCCCGCGGCGCGAAGCAGCCGTGAGGATGCGCATCAACGTTCCTTGCGTATTGCGATAACGTATATGAAAGACCTGCATAATCGTTCCCCTTGCCTGTCAAGATCAGCGCGCCCAACTCGCGGCGCGGTCACTCAGTCTTCTTCCAGCATCATCTCCGACAACGCGGCGCCCGCAGGCACCATCGGGAACACGTTGGCTTCCGGAGCACATTCGAACACCAGCAATTCCGGCTCGGACGACTTCCAAAAGCGATCGAGCACATCGGCCGTCTCTGCTGATAGCGGGAACTCTGTCAGCGCTTCTTCTGCGAGCGGCTGGGCGTGAATCTTGTAGGCCTTCCCGATCTCCACGAAATCCGGATTGTCGCTTAGATCGGTCTCAGCGTAATTGCGCTTATAGAAAAGCTGCTGCCACTGCCGTACCATGCCCAAATATTTGTTATCCACAATCACGATCTTGATCGGCAGTCCGAGACGATGCACTGTGGCTAGTTCCTGAATGTTCATTTGGAAGCCACCATCGCCCGATACGCACAGCACGGTGGTTTCCGGTTTGGCCAATTGCACGCCGACGGCGGCAGGCAGCGCGAAACCCATCGCGCCCAGTCCTCCCGAAGTAATAAATCCGCGTGGAGTAGACGACCGGTAACGCTGTGCAGCCCACATCTGGTGTTGTCCCACATCCGCAACAATGACGCTGTCCGCCGGCAGCCGGCGAAAGAGTTCATCCAGAAATCTCTTCGTCGGCTGGGCCAGTCCGGCAGCGTCAAGCTCCGCCCGATCTTGCCCACCGGCAATCGCCCGCCATGCGTCCCACTTGGGCAGAGGAGCGCGGCTTAATTCTTCATGAAATGCCGGAATGGTCTCGGCCAGATCGCCAATTACCGCCAACTCGCAAGGCCGCACCCGGTCTAACTGCGACGGATCGATTTCAAAATGCACGATGCGCGCATCCGGAGCGAACCGCGTCGGATCGCCGGTGACCCGATCATCCAGTCGCGCCCCGAATACCAGAAGCAAATCGGTTTCATGCAATGCCATATTGGCAGCGCGCGTACCGTGCATGCCAACCATTCCCAGGTAGTACGGAGCTTCCTGTTTAACCGCCCCCAGCCCGTGGACCGTGGCAAAAGTCGGGATCTGTAAACAATCGAGCAGGCTTCGTAACTCACTCACTGCGCCTGACAGCTTCGCACCCGCTCCCACCAGTGCCACCGGCTTCTTTGCCTGCTGCAGCAACGCAATCAAAGTATCGGTGAACACCTCAGCCTTTGCGTCCGCGGCTTTCGGGTGCGGATGAAATTTCACCGGCCCCTTGAACTCCATCGTCGCCTTCAGCAAATCAACGGGGAGATCGATCATTACCGGACCCGGTCTTCCACTGCGGGCCCAGTGAAATGCCTGTGCGATGACTTCAGGAATTTCTTCAATCGATCGCACCAGCCGGCTCCACTTCGTCAGCGAAAGCGTGAGGCCGAAAACGTCGGTCTCCTGAAACGCGTCCGTGCCGATCAGGCTCGATCGTACCTGCCCGGTGATGCACACCAGCGGTACCGAATCCATCTTGGCATCAGCAATGCCGGTCACCAGGTTGGTTGCGCCTGGGCCGCTGGTTGCCATGGCAACGCCAACTTTGCCTGTCGCCCGCGCATATCCTTCCGCCGCAAATACCGCTCCCTGCTCATGACGAGTAAGGATGTGCCGTACTCCGCTCCCCTCGAGCGCGTCATACAACGGCATGATCGCGCCCCCGGGATAGCCGAATACCAGGTCCACCCCTTCAGCCCGCAAGCACCGTAGGACGATGTCTGCTCCTCTAAGCATTGATTCCTCTAGGCATTGACTGCGTGCGCCGTCGGCGACTCCGCCGGCCCACTTGATTTCTTCTTTTCGCTGGGCAACCACGACATCATGGCTCGCAAGCGTGCGCCCACTTCTTCAATCGGATGTTGCTTCTCTTTTTCGCGCAAGGCCTTGAAATTCTTGCCGCCCTTGCGGTTTTCTTCAATCCATTCCCGGGCGAAACTGCCGTCCTGAATGCGCGCCAAAGTCTCTTTCATCGCGGCGCGCGTCTCGTCGCCTACAATCTTGTTTCCCCGGGTAAGATCGCCGTACTCAGCCGTATTGGAAATGGAATAACGCATCCGTGAGAGCCCGCCCTCGTAAATCAGATCCACGATCAATTTCATCTCGTGCAGGCACTCGAAATATGCGACCTCCGGCTGGTAGCCAGCTTCGACGAGCGTTTCAAATCCTTTCTTGATCAGCGAAGTCAGACCGCCGCACAACACCGCCTGCTCGCCAAACAGGTCGCTCTCCGTTTCTTCTTTGAACGTCGTTTCGAGAACGCCGGCCCGCGTTGATCCAATGCCGTGGGCGTAGGCGAGCGCGTATTCACGCGCGTGGCCGCTCGAATCCTGATGCACCGCCAACAGTGATGGCACCCCCCGGCCTTCCTTGTAGATTCGGCGCAAGAGGTGACCCGGACTCTTGGGCGCAATCATGACCACGTCAACATCTTTGGGTGGCACGATGGTCTTGAAGTGAATGCTGAACCCGTGCGAAACCCCCAGAATCTTCCCCGGATGCAGGTTGTGACGGATGGAAGTTTCATAAAGTTCCGCCTGGGTTTCATCGGGGGTGAGAATCTGTACCCAGTCCGCCCGCTTGGCCGCTTCCGCTGGCGGGACCACCGCCATTCCATCGGTCCGCGCCTGCTGCGCAGAGGCACGGTCGGGATCCAACCCGATAATTACCTTGAAGCCGCTGTCGCGCAGGTTCTGCGCCTGTGCGTGTCCCTGGCTGCCGTATCCGATCACAGCAATGGTCTTATCCTTCAGTCGGGCAGTATTAGCGTCCTGTTCGTAATAAGCTTTGGCCACGAATGATCTCCTCTAGCAAAAGTCCGGACTTGATTGTTACGATTTCAGCGAAGGCCATGCCTTCGCCTACAAACCGACCGGTCGGTCGGTTCAATGATGCTACCTAGCCCCCAATTCCGATGTCAAGTCCTAATTTCTGGCCCCAGTTGGCATTTTGCTTCGCCGTGTTTACCATGACCACCTCATGATCCGCGAGACCCTGATCGACTCCCGTCAAGAAATCCTGCGGACTGCCGCCCGCCTTTTCCACATCATGAGCCACGCCATGGACATCACCGAAGAGAAGGTGGTCAACGCGGTGCGTGGCATCTCCGATCCGGAAGAACGTCTCCGCATGCTGATCCGGCGGCACCTCAACGTGGTCTTGAGTGTCCGCGACCGGGAGATCACGGTCATGCTCCACGAAAACCATCCCCTTCCTCCCCCGCTTCAGAAGCGCATCAATGCCCGTAAGAAGGATTACATTCATTTCGTCGAGAATCTGATCGCAGAAGTGCAGCGTCTGAAGCGAACCAACGGCGTAGTAAGTCCCAGGGCTGCCGCATTCGCGCTCTTAGGAATGATCAATTGGATTTATCAGTGGTACCGGCCCGACGGCGCGTTGCTGGGTGAAGACCTGGTCCGTCAATATACCGACATCTTCTTTGCCGGTGCCTTTCAATGAATCACTTCTTCGAAATCTCAGACCTGGGAAAGAAGCGCGCGCAAAGTGGGAAACCCTACCTCGAGTTCTTGCGCGTCCCAGCCTTGAGCGCCGGCGTCTACGTGCTGCGGGCGGGAGCGACAGATCAGCAGCGGCCTCATAAAGAAGACGAAATGTATTACGTGGTGAGCGGGCGGGCGCGCATGAAAGTGGGTTCGGAAGACCGCGAAGTCTCAGCCGGGAGCGTCATTTTTGTAGAAGCCGACCTGGAACATCGCTTTCATAACATTGAACAAGACCTGACAGTGCTGGTGTTCTTTGCGCCGGGGGAGAGCTCCTAGAATCCTTGGTCGCGAGAGCATTTCCTTTCGCTGAAAATCAGCGATGCCAACGTCATGCCACCGTTTCCTTCCCGGGAATCCAATAGACTTCTTCCTTCAACGCTTCTTTTGAAAAGCCATGCCGCTTCAGAATTCCCTTGCCGTGTTCGATCATCTCGGGATGCCCGCATAAATACGCCACGCAGTTCGTTCCGTTCAGTCCCCACATGTCGGCATACTTGCGCAGCACATCATCGGCGCGGCCGGTTTCACCTTTCCACTTCTCGTCCTCCCAAGCGCGGCTAACCGTGGGCACATATTTCAGCCATGGCGCCTGAGCCGCGAACTGCTGCAACTCGTCGTGATAGCCGAATTCCCAGGAGCGGCTCGCCCCGTTCAGCAGAAATAGCTTTTGTTCACCGGCGAACTTGCCTTCCTTGAAATCTTTGAACAACGTGCGGACATAGCTGACAAACGGCGCCACTCCCGTCACCGTGCACACCAGCAGGTGATTGGTGCGGCCGCTCTTGGTGTCGAGCATAAACCGTCCCTTGGGGACTTTTCGCATCAGCAATTCATCGCCGACCTGCAATTTGTAGAGCAGCGGCGTCAGCGCGCCTTGCGGGACAAGCTCAAAGAAAAACTCAATTTCGCTCTCTACCGGAGAAGAGACAATTGAGTAGGGACGCTCGACCGGTCTCTGCTCACCCTGCACGCCCAAAGTAGCGTACTGTCCCGGAGCAAAACGGAACTCACCTCCGAGGTTAATGCGGATCATCCAAAGTTCAGGAGCGAAATCGATGCGCTTTACTATTTTGGGGTGAAAGAATTTGTCATCGGCTGTGCTCATGACGCCCACCTCACAGGAAGGCGATGCCGCCTCTGTGTCCGCACAGTTTACCTGAGAAGTTAAGAGGCTGGGTGATTAAGGCGGCGAAAATTCCAGTCACGCATACGCCGGATGTCGTTATTGTTGAGGTGCGGTCACCGGCTTGGCGCTCGGCGTAGCCGCAGGCTGTGGAGTTACCGCCTTCAATTTCTCCAGTTCAGCCAGAAGCTTGGCCCACGCCTTCTTATTCCGTTTGGTATGGATCGGGGCCTTCAGGTCGGAGTAGAAACGAAGAATGTTGTCCCGCACTTGGGGAGTGACCTGATCGAAATTGTGCTGTGCAAGTTTGTCCAGCCACTGCTCGTAAGTTTTGTCGCTCAGAACATATTCTCCGGCCCGCGTTTCTTTGCCGGTATCAAAATCCGTGTTTGGCAAGCTAAGCTGCTTGGCGTTGAGTTGGCTCAGTAAAGACTTATAGTTTTCGACCGTGGTGTTCACGCTCTTGATGTACATGTCTTCCGTTTGCGTCGTCGGAATCTTGATCTTCGCCGCTCGGAACGGTCCCACCTTCGGGATTATTTTCAGGAAAAAAGCCAGTATTCGCGTGCCGATTCCCGGCTTGCGATACACCGAACCCCACTCTTTCTGATATTGGGCGCGAGACAGGTAATAAAGAAATTTCTTCTTGTTGAAATTGGGAGTCTCTTTCACGATCTCATCGCGCCGTGACAGTAACGCCACTCTCGTCATTTCCGGAATCACAATCGAGACCGCGCGCCGAAACGTCCCAATTGCCAGATCAACATTGCTGAATTCATCTTCCAACTTTATGTCGTAAGTGTCGAGAAAAGCTCGTTCCATTACCGGCTTGGAAACTTCAAACCCAATAAAATCGTGATACTGATCGCTGGTATACCGGTTCTTGGCGACTTGCACCATGTCGAAGCCGAACTCGGTCTGAATATGCGCCTTGGGATCCTGCGCGTAAGTAATGGTGTCGCCATACTTGCGCCGCAGCTTGGGAAATTCTATGGCCACCATCCGGTTGATCGTAGGATGCCCGCTATTGTCTGACGCATAATGGGCCAGCGCCCCCAGTGCGAAAGCAAACTCATTCACATCGCTGGACTCCTGAATAAGCGACACCACGAAGTCTCCGCTGCGCACGTAATGAACCATGTCGCTGAAATTCTTGTTGCCGAATGGGTAGTAACCCATGTCCTGGATCATGCAGCCCGCATAGGCGTAGGCATGTGCCTTGCGTAGTTCCTCTTCCGTAGTCTGCGGAAAGCGTTTCAAAAGCAGCGGCTGGATCTGGTCCTTCCATAGCAGGTCAACGATCTGCTCGTGGGTGAGTATGGAGTATGCCGGGCAAATGCTGGTTACAGTCACTACTACGAAAAATACAAACAAGAACCGGCAGGCTCGCTTCGCATGTTTGACCATTCTGTTGTTTGAGTACTTCGTCGTACCAGCGGTTGCAGCCACAAACCTTTATTCAAGCACAAAACCAAAAACTATTTCCCCAGCACGAGCACCACGAATGACTCTGGCAATATGCTCGGCCGCGGATGCGGCTGCTGCGCAGTCGCCGCCGGGGGCGGCCCGAATTTCGCTGTCACGGTAAATACTTGATGCGTCTTTGGATCGAGCGCCATGGTGCGCGCCCCTTCCTGGGTGGTCGCATTTTCCACGACACTGAATTTATCGGGGGAATACTCGTGGATCACCGTTAGCTTGCCATCATGACACGATGCAAACGCCAGATGGGTTTCGTCATCGTAAGCCGTCGCATCCACACCATCGCAAATGGGCAGAGTCGAAACTACCTTGCCATTGTCTGCATTCACGATGGCCATCAGCTTGTCGCACCCGGAAAAAAGCCTGCGATGCTCGCGATCCAACGCCAGCCCGCTCGGCCCGTCGCAGGGCGCAAGTGGCCAACTGGTTTTCACGGTCAGCCCCTTGGCGTCGATCACGGTTAACTCATTCTTGTCTTCTATATTCACAAAAACTTCGCCCTTGCCGTCACTGACCGCAAACTCCGGCTTCCCATCCAGTTTGATGGTGCCGCTGACGGTTCCTTTGGCCGCATCCAGGGCGGTCGAATCGTGACTTCTACCGTTGAAGGTGAAGACCTGCTTGGTAGCGGAATCATAGATGATAGCATCGGGGTTCTCGCCCACTTTTACTTTGGCCGATGTCTTGAGCGTTTTCGGGTCGAAAATGCTGACCGTTCCCTCGCGCCCGTTACTGGCGAATCCCCGATCCAGATCTGCGGCCAGCGCTATTCCGTGCACCCCCGGAGTGTCCGCAATCTCGCCCACCGATTTGCCCGAGTCCGCCTCAATCACCATGACGCGCGTCGAACGCGATATATAAAGGTGACGGGACGCAGGGTCGAGCGTGAGGTAATCCCAACCGCCGTCCCCGCCCAACTTGTAGGTCTTCACCACGTGATACCCAGGAGCGGATGCTGCTATCGCGAACGCCACCAGCACAACTAGCGCTGAAACCGGAATCAGCCAACCAAACCTGCGAATCATCTCATCCTCACTTTCAATACCCGAATCGTGTGGCGCGGACACTCTTGTCCGCGGCTTTTGACTTGCCCTGTTTACTCCCGACTGACCCAGGTTGCCGGATAAGAACCCTCCCAGCCACCAGACGACCCTGCGTCCATACAGCCCGGAGGTAACTTTATCAAATCGCGGCCTTGATCTAGTCTTTTCGTGACGAATATGCCGTTCCTCGACCAACCCGATCAAGATTCATCGGCGCAGGCTGGCCCGAACCCAGTCCTGAACCAAGGCCCATCCACTATTGAACGCACACGCTCGCAACCTACTCCCGATTACGGATCACTCGGCCCCGCAGCTCACAACGCTTTGCAATCCGGCAAACCCGTAAAGCCCGAATCCGCCGCCTGGGGGTCACTTGCAGCCGTCGCCATAGGAGTCTTGCTTGCCCTGCCACTTGTAGCGGGCCGTCCAGTGCGCGCTGCATGGGACCAATTCACTAATTTTCTCAGCTTGCACGGCAAGCCCGAAGCCGCATCCCCGGCAGTTTTGTCCGGACACGAAAAGGAAACGCTCGACCACCGCTCCGCGCAGAAACAAGCCGAGCTTTTGTTAGAGCGAGCCATCAACCATTACGACCGGGCCAACGACGAGATCGCTACGCGTGTCGACCACTGGCGTGGACGGCTCAAGCTCACCCCACAAATGAACACGCTCATCACCGCCGGCCTGAATTCGAATGATCTGCGAGTACGCGCCGCGACCATCGAAATTGATCTGGCCGCCATGAACCTGGCAAAGATTCCTTCCAACGTGGACCTCTTTGTGCGCGAGTCGGAATCCACCACCCAATCCGAACGCATCTGGGCGTTCTGGGCGCTGGGTCTGCTTGGCAATCGCGGGGTTGACACCCAACGGATTACTCAAATCCTGGTCAGTCATCTCAAAGATTCCAATCAGGAATCGCGCCACTGGGCCATCGAAAGTTTGGCGCTCCTCGGCACCGACGAGAGCATTCCTCCGCTGTTGCAAACTCTGCATGACGACCCTTCGCCCATGGTGCGCGAGCGTGCCGCCTGTAGCCTGGCGCAGTCCGGCATGCTCAGTGAACAACAGCGCCGCAGCGCAGTCCCGCAGTTGCTGAATTATGCCGACGACCCCGCGCTCGACGCGCAGACTCGCATCTGGGTCTTCCAGGCCCTGCGCGATATTACCGCCCAGAACTTGCCCAATGACGGCGCCGCTTGGCGCAACTGGTACAGCACAGCTTCCAACAGTTCCTCAAATTAAACGCTTACAACGGGATCAGCTCAAACGCAGGATAGTGCTGCGTGAGCTCTCTGAAAGCTTCCGGCGGAGACCCGGCCGGCACCGGGAAGTAGCTCTGTACCTCGCGCTTGAAGCGGTCCAGATACGCCTTCAAGATTTTCGCCTTCTCCACCTCCGATAGAGGCCGTAACCGAAATCTCTGCCGCGTGCTTCCCTTCTTTAGCGTGATCTCTCCCGCGGCTTCCGCATTGCGAACCCATTGTGCCCGACCACGCGGCGCCACCAGAAAGCGCTTGCCGCCCAGTTCCAGCAGATCGATCGGAGTGGAGTAAAGCTTCCCGCTCTTACGTCCGCGGACTTCAAGCAAGTAGTTGTAAGAAAATCCGAGCCCCAGCCCGACGAGAAATCCAAAGACGCGGTTGAACACTCGTTCGACAGGGTTAGGTGCACGAAATGCGGGGAGGCTCGAATTCATGGCGAAATCATTGTAGGCGCTGCCCCCACACTTCCGCAGAAAACGGTTCGCACCTCTTTAGCGGCTCAGATCAGGGACAATCCACTCCAACAATTCACGAGCAGTAACCACCTGTGTCTCTCGCCACTTTTTGGGAACGTGGCGCTTGTTACCTGTGACCACGAACTCCGCCCGCGAGGCTTCAGCGCACTCCAAAAACTTGTTGTCATCGGGATCAGCCGTGGCTCGGACTCTTGTGTACGGGGTAACGATTCTCGCCGCCTTCCTCAGCAGACGCAAAGAAGCGTTCGCATGTCTGGGTGAAATCCTCAACTTCTTCCGTCGCAGTACGCCCTCGTACTCAGAGAAAATTTCGGCCGACGCGCACGATGCCAGCTTGCCCGCCAGAATCAGATCGATCACGTATCTTTCGTAGCCTTCCGAATTCACATGAGCCGATACCACGACATTGGTGTCGAGCACGACTGATATCATCTTGGCCGGAATTCACTCCTCACCGTGCTCTACGATATGCCCGGATCTCCTGCTCGATTTGGCGCATCGACAACTTATCTTTGCCCTTGCGCCTGGCCTGCGCGCGAATCGCGGCGACAACTTTCTTTTCCGGCGCAATGGTCCGCAAGAAATCTCTAATTCCCATGATAACCACCTGAGGCTCACCCCTCCGATCCACCACGAACCGTACTTGTTCCAGGGAGGCGCGTCGCATGATCTGCCCGAATTGCGTGCGCGCCGTAAGCGCGGAGCAAATCTTATGTACCGGATTTTGCCTTGTGCTCATGTAAAAATTGTATCACTCAACTAATTAATCAGTTCGATGATGTTTCTCCAAGCGGAAATCCCAAACCCGATTGCCGAGACCGCAGTCACGCGACGGCCGCCCCTGCCCCTATCGGCCGGAACCGTCCTCTTGCTCCCAAACCAAAGTTACATTACTTTAGTAAGCTTGCCCGCCTAACCCAAGTATTCTCAATGGATTCCACTCATTCACCCTCCAACGTAATGCCCCCAAAGTCCCGAACGTCGGCTACATTGCTAGCATCCTAGCAAGTGAGTGCATTGAAACGTGTTCGCGGTAAGTAGCCAACGATCTGGAATTGAGCTATAGCGCCGCGTTGGGAACGCGAACTAGAACAGGCTGCAGTTTCAAAACGAAATGTTCGGGGAGGCGGCAGTCATGAAAAATCTGGGGAGATTGGAATCAGTAGTTCTCACCGCCGTATCAATTGTGATTTTCTCCGCCGTCGCATTGGCGGATCCTCCGGGCCGCGTGGCTCGCTTGCAGTACATGACCGGAGATGTTTCCGTGCAACCCAGCGGCGTCAACGATTGGGTTGCCGGTGTCATCAACCGTCCCCTCACCACTGCTGATCGTCTGTGGACCGACAAGAATGCGCGCGCCGAACTTCACCTGGGCAGCGCCGCCATGCGCGTCAGCGCCGAGACTAGTCTCACCCTGACCAACCTCACCGATCAAACCGTTCAGGTCGAACTCGATCAGGGCACGCTCAATCTGCGAGTCCGCCATTTATATCGTGGCGAGATATATGAAATTGACACGCCGAACTTGGCTTTCACCCTGACTAAATCGGGCGAGTACCGTTTCGATGTGGACCCCAACGGCGATACTTCCGTGGTCACTGTTTGGCATGGCGAAGGCGAAGCTACCGGACAAGGCCGCGCCGTGAAAGTAAAAGGCGATCACATGGCGCGCTTCACCGGCGGCACATCCCTGGCTCACCAGATCTACGACGATCCCCGCCGCGACGGCTTTGACGACTGGTGCCGCGTCCGCGATCAGCGCGAAGATCACTCCTATCCCGCGCGCTATGTTTCGCCCTACGTCATCGGCGCGGAAGATCTCGACGACTACGGAACCTGGCGTGAAGTGCCTTCCTACGGCGCCATCTGGGTGCCGGCCGTCGCGCCCGGCTGGGCTCCTTATCATTATGGGCACTGGGTGTGGGTCGAGCCCTGGGGCTGGACTTGGGTTGACGATGCTCCCTGGGGATTCGCTCCCTGCCACTACGGTCGCTGGGTCTATTACAGCGGATATTGGGGCTGGGTCCCGGGACCGATCGCTGTGCGTCCTATCTACGCACCCGCGCTGGTCGCCTGGATCGGCGGCAGTCACTGGGGTGTCGGTCTTTCCTTCGGCAGCGGCGTGGGATGGTTCCCGCTGGGTTATGGTGAACCCTATCTACCGCCCTACGCTGTCAGCAGGAATTATTTTCACAACGTGAACGTCAACAACACCCACATTACGAACATCACCAACATCACCAACAATTACTACAACACCATCAACATCAACAGTAACAACAAGACGACAAACATCACCAACGTCAACAACTCAACCAATATCGCCAACAACACCACTATCAACGGGAACCACAACAACGTTCATATCAAGTACGTGAACCAGACCGTTCCTGGAGCGGTGACTGCGGTCCCGGAAAAAGTGCTGACCGGTTCGCAGCCGGTTGCACGAGCCGCCATCCTGGTGCCGGCCAATGAAATGAAGCTGGCGCCGGTCACATCGGCTCCTTCGGTCGCACCATCCAGGAATAGTGTCCTTGGAATGAACTCGGGCGCGCCTGCGGTCACACCGCCCGCGCAAACCGCGGCAAGACAAGTATTCTTCAAACGCGAGCCACCGCCGAAGCCGCTTCCCTTCGCCGCCAAGCGTGATGCGCTCACCACCAATCCCGGCCGGCCTTTGGATCACGGCGTGGAAGAGCAAATCAGGATTGATGTCGCGCGTCATCCCATCAAGCTGCAAGAGGAGCCGGCATCGAAAGCACCTGCAATCGCAGCGGAGCCGAGATCCATTCCTGCTCCCGTTAAAGCTGCGGAAGTCTCACCACCTGCGCCTGCTACTCCGGTTCACAATGTGCCGAGACCACCCGTCCAAACCCGGGTCTTTAAAACGCCCGCGGCTATCTCGGTCGAAACCAATGATCCCCATCAACCCGAGGCTAAACTTCGCTCGACGTCTGAAACCCCGCGAGAACAGGGTCACGTAGTCCCTCGTCCGCCGGAAAAAATACCGGTTGCGAAGACTCCAGCCAATATCTCGGTAGAAACCAACGATCCCCATCAACCCGAGGCTAAACTTGGCCCGACACCAGAAATTCCGCGGGCAGAGAACCACGTAGTCCCGCGCCCGCCAGAAAAAATACCGAGTGCGAAGACTCCAGCCAATATTTCAGTTGAGACCAACGCCCCGCATCAGCCCGAGGCAAAATCCGGGCCCGTTGCCGGCACTCCGCAGGCGCAGAATCAGGCCGTACCACGGCCTCTGAACCATGGCTTAGGTTCCGGACGCAGCCTGCCATCGGCCACCGACTCGCCGAACTCGGAACCACGTTCCGAACCACGTTCGGAACCACGGACGGGCGAACGTCCAGCATCACAGCCTCCGACAAATCGGACGGCTCCGGCGCATGAAGTGCCTCGCCCAGAGCCGGGTGCATCGCCTCGTCCGGAAACTCCGCCCGCTACTCCGCGCGAAGAACCTCGCGTCGACCGTGGACGTCCCCAGCCCAGCGCGTCGTCGCCTGCTCCGCATCCCTATGAAGGCACCGGCGCACGCCCCAATATAGAACCACGCATGGTGGAACCGCGCAACCCCGAACCACGCAATGTTGAGCCGCGCAATGTTGAGCCGCGGAACGACCGTCCCGCGCCGCCACCACCGTCTGCCCCCAGTGGCGGAGCCGGAGCGCCACCGCAAGCCCCGCCATCAGCGCCGCCGTCTGCGCCGCCGGCTCATGTCGACGAGCAGCGCAGCGCTCCGCGCGAGTCACCTCACTAGACCACATTTTGGATGCACGCCGCTCGCCGCGAGAATGCGGACGGCGTGCATCACTTCTTCCCCTTGTGCATAATTGCCGGATTTTTCTGCTTGACACTGCGATCCACTTATCCTACTTTCAACTCCCATCTTGAGAAGAGAGATCCCGCGAAGTTCGAGGGGACGGGGTGTACGCTCTCATTTCAGGGCTTCCCACCTAACTGAATACTTGTGCCAGCGCAGCCTGGCAAACTCCGCCAGGTGCGGTGTCTGCAAGGCGGCGACAATATTTTCTATTCGCCCAACTTCGTCTGAAGTCTCAACTTGACCCGACACTTAGATCTTCGATGGGCTGCACTGATAAGACTCATTAGCGAGGAAGAAACGTGACCGGCAACGGGCTGTTTGGCTCCACCACTCTTGATGTTGTCATCGGCTTGATATTCGTATACCTACTGCTGGCCATTATTTGCACCACAGTCAACGAATGGATTGCCGGCATACTGAAGACCAGAGCGGCTACTTTGAAATCGGCCATCACCCAGTTGCTGGATTCGCAAAAAGAATCCGACTCTTCTGCAGACCTCAATTGGTTTCTGAAACAGTTCAACACCCACCCTTTAATTGCGGGACTGAAGCAGGCGGGCCAACCTGATTCTCATCCCGCCTACCTGCCGGCCCGGACTTTTGCAACCGCCGTGATTGACATTACAACCAGTCACAAGCCCGGCGTCATCGGCTTTACCGACCTCGAGCAAGGTATTAACAATCTTCCCAAACGGGGACGTAAAAAAGGCGCTGCTCGCACTAATTCAAAACGCTCGCGGTGATCTCGATCTTGCCCAGAAAAACATTGAGGGATGGTTCGATGACGCCATGGACCGTGTTTCTGGCTGGTACAAGCGAAAGACTCAGATGTGGACGGTGGCCATCGCGCTGGTACTTACGCTTGCCTCAAACGCAGATACATTAAGAATTGCCCGAACGCTTTGGAAGGATCCAAGCGTACGAGCGCAGATTGTCGCAAAAGCAAATAAACGGTCAGAGTCTTCGTCTCAAGAAGGAATTAAGGACACCAAGGACACTAAGGACACTAAGGACACCAAAGACACTAAGGACACTGAAGACACCAAAGCCGCTAATGATCTTACCGGCCTTGATCAGGTTTTGGGATGGCATGAACGAAATAAGCTTAAGACCTGTACCGACTGGTTAAACGCAAGTTTAGGGTGGATCCTCACCATCATTGCCGTTTCGCTGGGAGCACCCTTCTGGTTTGATATCCTTAACAAATTCATGCGTGTCCGCAATGCGGGCAACGCGCCCCACGAAACCGCCAAGAGTCCCGAGAAACAAAAAATGCCACCACAAGACAAAGCCGCATAACCCCAGGTTCGTTCCTGGCAGCGCGTTTGGAATTTAATTAGCGGCGAAGATGGACTGCGGTCAAAAGACCGAAGCAACACGCAACAGCACGATCAAGAACTTTGAATGGGAGTAGATGCATGCCAGCCGGACTAGACAATCTGAAACATATCGTCGTTCTGATGATGGAAAACCGGTCGTTTGATCACATGCTCGGGGGCCTGAAAGCGCAAGACCCGCGCATTGACGGGTTGACCGGAAACGAGACCAATCCCGATATCAACAATGTCGCGGTGAGGGTGCAACCGCAGGCCCTATATCAAAGCCAGCTCGATCCCGACCCCGACCACCATTTTCCGGCGGTCGATCTCCAGATTTTCAACAACAGCAATCCTCGCGTGGCCAACATGCAGGGCTTCGTGAAGAGCTATTTCAATCAGCTCCGGGATTCGAACCACTCGCAGAAAATCATGTATTACTTCAAACCCGACAAGCTATCCATACTCAGCACCCTGGCGCGTGAATTTGCGGTTTTCAACGGATGGTTCTCTTCCATCCCCGGCCCCACTATCTGCAATCGAGCTTTCGCGCACTATGGAACTTCTTTTGGCCAGGTGAGCATGGACGTTTTCGTTATCAAGCCACCCTACAAGAGCATCTACGAACGCATGGTCAACGCCACCCCGAAACACTCGGCCAAGATTTATTACTACGACGACGCCAGCTCGACCATGGAAATTGTAAATCTGTTCCAGCACCAGCCGGAACTCTTCGGGACCTACGAGCAGTTCATTTCCGACTGCGAAAACGGCAGCCTTCCCGAATACAGCTTCATCGAGCCAAACTACAACGACCATCCTGGCGATAGCGGCGCGATCATCGCATCCGATCAGCATCCCGATCACCACGTGCAGGAAGGAGAGCGATTTATCGCCTCGGTCTACAACGCCATTCGAGATAACCCCTCGCTGTGGAGGACCACAGCCCTTCTCGTCGTCTATGACGAGCACGGCGGCATTTACGATCATGTGGTGCCGCCTGCTTGCACGCCGGATGGTTTCTCCGCGTCAGCCAATGACACCGGAACGGGCATGGAATTTAAGTTCGACCGGCTGGGGGTGCGCGTGCCTGCGATTTTAGTTTCACCCTGGGTCCCGAAAGGGACGGTGGTGAAGGGGCCATACGAGCCGGGCGGTCGTACCTTTGAACACGCCTCCATTCCAGCCACTGTCACCAAATTCTTTCTCGGAGACGCTCAGCGCTCGCCTCGCGAGAAACAAGCCGATACATTTCTGGATTTGCTTACGCTCGATACCATGCGAACGGACGCGCCCGAATTCGAAGAACAATGAGGCGACGACGACGCCCAAAGTAGGTGTGCCATGACTGTAATTCCTATTCCCAAGAAGCCGCGGGCAGCTTTCAATCCCAACCGGCCAGTCTCAAGCCTGCTAAAAACCCAGGTCCTCCACTTGCGCGAAGTGGAAAAGCTGTTTCCGCCAGCATATCGCCCCGAGATTTATATCAACACGATTAAGACCGAAGGCGAGGCCGCGGAATACATCCGGAGTGTCACACAGGCACTCCATCGACTGCACCGCGAAGGCGCCGGCGAGCGCGTTGGCCCGATTGCGGCGTCGGCGGAACGCAAGCCCGCGCGAAAGACAAGGCAAAAGTCCAAGCCTAAGCCCAAGTCTAAAAAGTTGTCCAAGACCGGAAAGAAAAAGAAGAGGTCGTAAGGAGTGGAGATGCGTTGGAATTTTCTAATCGTCCTTCTGTTCGCGGGCGCACCGGCTCTTGCGCAAACCGTCCCGCAAGAAAGTATGCTCCACCAGGACTTTCGCCACGAGGCTGATCACATAAAAGAAGCCTGCGGCACTTTTGGTTTCAAGAAGCTCGGCGGTTGCGCCGCCGAGTTAGTCACCGATCATCCCGTACACATTGCGCTCGGCAGCATGGCTCCTCAAAACGGCTTCGGCTTTGGTCTGGCTTTCGTCGATCACAAAACTCCCAATGAGAGCTGGAGACTGAGTTGGGACCTCGATGGCCTCGCCGCGCCCAGCGGGGCCTGGCGCGCAGGCGGTTACATGAAATTCATCCACACCCCGGTGGTTAAGTTCGTCCCCGTACACCCGGGCGAAGAATCGGCGGGCAAGAAAAAGAAGGGCAGGAAACCGAAGATTCATCCCAAGACTGTCTTCAACATTTACGGACAAGCGATTTCCCTGCCCAAACTGGCATTCTTTGGTCTTGGACCGGGAACGCTGGAACTTGGCCGCACGTTCTTCGGCATGCAAGAAAACATCATCGGAGGAAATGCTATCAAGCCGGTGACCTGGGGCGTGCTCGAGAAGCTGAATCTTTCGCTGCTCGGCGAGATCAACGGACGCTTTGTGGATATTCGCGGAGATCATAGCCAGTCGAGCCCGTCCATCGAACAGCTCTACACCGAAGCGTCCGCTCCCGGACTCGCCCGGCAGCCAGGCTTTGTTCAGTTTGGCGAGGGCGTTCGTATCAAAGCGGTGCTGTTCACCGACCATTTGCATTTCAATTATCTGATCAATTTCCAGCAGTTCGTGGCGCCATCCGATTCCAGATATTCCTTTCGCCGCTGGACCGTGGATCTAGGTCACGAATGGCTGCTCTACGGCAAGACCCAGCTGACGCGGCCGAAAACTGCGAAGGAAGCGGACCCTCACGCAAAGGAGACCGATAAGTGCACTCTGCAACCTGGCATGAGTTGCCCGTCTGTCTCGGAATCTGCAAGGCCCAATGACATGAATGGGCCGGACGAATGCGCCAGCGCCCCGGACGAAAAATGCCCATCCATTTCTTACTCGCGAAATCTTGAGGGCTCGATCGGATTCCGCCTGCTGATTTCTGAATCGGCTGCGGGCGCGAACAGCGTCGTGCCCTTTTACTTTCAACCCACCCTCGGCGGTTCGGACATCATGGGCAATCCCTCTCTCAGCAGTTATGCGGATTACCGTTTCCGCGGTCCGAATTTGTTGCTATTGCGCGAAAGCTTTGAACATTCTCTCTGGGGTCCGTTAGGCTTCACCTTCATTGCCGACCAGGGAAAAGTGGCGCTGGCACGAGGCGATGTCGATTTTCAAAATCTCAAACACGGCTTCGCAACCGGAATCACCCTACGAGCCGGCGGCTTCCCTCAGGTGTTTCTCCTATTCGCTTGGGGAGGCAGCGAGGGTCATCACACCATCGCCAGCGTCAACACATCGTTGTTGGGAGGCTCTTCCCGTCCTTCTCTTTACTAATGAACACCATTCTGTGTGCTCTGCTTAGCCGAGCCCGCGGAGGAACCTATTTCCTACCCTTATCCAAGCAGTAATCAGGCTTTTGCGAAGGGTGCCTTCCGTGATATAACCAGCCCTAAGCAAGTTGAATTTAGCTCCGTCAGGAGATGCCGCATGGAGCTGGCTTTTGCACGCAAACAAGGCCAGGACAGAGGAGGTACTGTGTCCGAAGCACGTACCGGAAAAAGATTTCCGCTCGAATTGCCCATAAAGATCCATAAGCAGGATGCTGCCGGCGAAGCCAGCGGAGTGACGGGGAACCTTAGCGCTGCCGGCGTCTACATCCGCGCCGACGCCAACCTGGAAATGGGATCGCCGGTGGAGTTTGAAATTACGCTGCCGCCGGATGTCACCGGCGGAAAAGAAGACGTAGTGATCCAATGCCGCGGACGCGTCATACGTACCGATGAACCGGCCTCTGGCGGCAGTTCGGCGGAGGCGCGCGGCGTGGCCTGCGTCATTGATTCGTACGAATTCGTTCGCAACTCCTGATTGGGGCGGGACACACCATGCTCAAGCTGATATTGGCTGATAACCAGGCTATCTTCCGTGCGGGAATCGCCAAAGTACTGGCGGTTGAAGATGAAATGCGCATTGTGGCGCAGGCGCAAACGCCGGAACAGATGTTTATGGCGCTGGATAAATTTCGCGCCGCCGTGCTCGTCGTCGCCGGTGGATTCCATTCCGACTTCAACGCCGCCGTGCAGGCAGCGAACCGCAACAAGACTCGCATTGTGATCCTCGCCGATACCGGCGAGAGTGCGCAGCGCTACATGGCTGCGGGCGCGCACGGCGTGGTTTACCGCAACGTGACCAGCGCGGCGCTGGTGGATTGTGTGCGCAAGGTGGCACGCGGCGAAAATTGGGTGCAGGACATCGCCGTTCCCAGCGAGCTCACCGAAAACGACATGGTCGGTCTGCGGGTCCGCGATCGCCTCACCGCGAAAGAATTACGGATCGTCGCGCTCATCGTGCAGGGATACAAAAATAAAGAGATCGCCTCCCAGCTCGGCACCACCGAGCAGGTGATCAAGAACTATCTGCGCAACGTCTACGACAAGATCGGAGTTTCGGACCGGCTGGAGCTGGCGCTGTTCACCATCCATCATCGGATTTTGAATGAAGCCGCCGCCGCGACTGCTGCTGCTTCCACTCCTCCACAAGGAGCGGGGGTTTCGTCGTAGTTGGTTTCTGCTGAAATCAGGCCGCCTGTGGGCGGCCTTTTTATTTTCAGTCCCGCTCCTGAAAGTTCTCCACCTACAGGATTCACCCGATTGTCATGATTTGTGCCAGGAATAGAATTGGGCTTTCCACACAAACGGAGGTTCACATGATCCGCGAGTACCAACTTACTATCGGTGACATCTGCGGAGACCGAACTGGCCTGCGTGTAAAGGTCGAGGATGTCGATATTTACGACCGCGTCCACTTCTCTGTGATCGAGCCTTCTACGATCGCTATGGAAGAAGATGATATGGAACCAGAAGAAATGTCTTACGAGGAAACAGGAGAAATGTCTTACGCCGCGTTCATTCACCGCTTCACTCGTCTCGGCCAGGGCTCGGCCTTGCGGAGAGCGGCATAGATTCATCTGAACAATTTTTTTGATCACACCGGCCGGGTACGTAAATGTACCCGGCCGTTATTTTTGAGGGTGTGACTCTTGCGGACGTGAGTCCGCGAAGGTGAACGCCAATCAGGCGAGTCAGATTATTTTCTCGCCGATGGCCTTGCCCTGGGTGAACAGGTAGAGGTAATCGGGACCGCCGGATTTCGAGTCGGTGCCTGACATGTTGAATCCGCCGAAGGGATGCGCGCCCACCGTGGCGCCGGTGCATTTGCGGTTGATGTAGAGGTTGCCGACGTGGAATTCCTGGATGGCGCGTTTGATCTTGTCTTTTGATTTGGTGTAGACGGCGCCGGTCAGGCCGAACTCGGTGTCGTTGGCGATTTCCAGGGCGTGGTCGTAGTTCTTTGACTTGATTACCGCGAGCACCGGGCCGAAGACTTCTTCCTGCTCCAGGCGCGACTTTGGAGGAATGTCGGCGATCACTGTCGGTTGAATATAGTAGCCTTCGCCGGCATTCTTCGCTGGACTGCCGCCGGTGATCACTCGGCCGTCTTTCTTGCCGATTTCGATGTATTCGAGAATTGACTTCATCGAGCCTTCGTTGATCACCGCGCCCATGTAGCTGTTCTCGGCGGGATCTCCGACGGTGATTTTCTCCACGCGCGTCTTCAGTTTCTCGAGGAACTTGCCGTAGATGCGCTCGTCAATGATGGCGCGCGAGCAGGCGGAACATTTCTGTCCCTGAAATCCGAATGCGGAGACGGCCACGCCTTCAACGGCGGCTTCGAGGTCGGCGTCGGCGTCCACGATGATGGCATCTTTGCCGCCCATTTCGAGGATGGTGCGCTTGATCCAGAGCTGGCCGGGGCGATGTTCAGCGGCGCTCTTGTTGATGTCGAGGCCAACTTCGCGGGAGCCAGTGAAAGCGACGTAGCGAGTCTTGGGATGGGCGACGACCGCATTGCCAAAGCTGGCGCCTGCGCCGGGACAGAAATTCACCACGCCACCCGGCATGCCGGCTTCTTCGAGCAGTTCGACAAATTTGGCGGCGATGGTGGGCGAATCGCTGGATGGCTTGAGGATCACGGTGTTGCCGGAAACGATCGAGGCCAGGGTCATGCCTGCCATGATGGCCGAGGGAAAGTTCCACGGAGGAATCACCGCGCCCACGCCCAGCGGAATGTAGCGCAAGGTGTCGCGCTCGCCGGGCATCTGCACCGGCAACTCGGTCTTCGACAGGCGCAACGCCTCGCGGCTGTAGTACTCGCAAAAATCAATGGTCTCGGCGATGTCGCCGTCGGCTTCCGCCCAATTCTTGCTGACTTCAAAAACCAGCCAGGCACAGAACTCGAATTTGCGTTCGCGCAGCAGGTCGCCGACGCGAACCAGCAGGCTGGTGCGCTCTTCCACGGACGTCCGGCTCCAACTCTCAAACGCCTGAAGGGCGGCCTTCATGGCCGGTTCGACATGGTCTTTGCCGGCTTTCTGGTGCAGGCCGACAACCTGCGAAGGCTTGGCGGGATTAATGGACTTGATCTTGTCCGTGGTCTTGACGCGCTTGCCGCCGATGACGAGGTCATACTCGCGTCCGAGCTGGGCGCGCACTTTCTCAACGGCGGCGCGCATCTTGCGGGCGTTTTCTTCCTTGCTGAAATCAACCAGCGGCTCGTTCACGAACAGGCCTTCATGTAACTGAATCTGGGGGCGAGTGGGGGCTTGAACCGTTGCCATCGTGCACCTCGAGGAGAGATCTGGAACTGCCGGAAGCGGCTACCGAACATTTAATTGTAGCACCGGGGAAGATTGGGGCGATGCTTGTGCCGACGGCATTTTGGGCGGCGCGAAGAGTTTGGGCGGGACAAGGCAAGTGCATAAATTCTTCGCTCCTTCGTCTCTCAGAATGACATTCTCTAAATATGAGAACGCAATACAGAATGGTCGAATATTTCGCTGATTCTTCTCCTGATGTTCGCTCCGTCTCGCGCGAGACTCCATTATCGAGAATCATATTGACAAGCGTGATATAACTGGTGCGTTACAATTCTTTCGCTTTGGACGCATCTATGGCCCTAGATGCCCAGAACAACTGGCGGCAACTCTGCCGCGAAGCGGTTGCCGAGAAAGATCCCGACAAGTTGCTGAGGATCGCGATGGCAATTAACCGTGAATTCGATCAGCAACAAAAGAAAAAGGTAGCCGCGTTTTTGCAGAATATGGACAAGCCGAAGACCGCGTAGCATTGGCGGCGCTTCGCTCCTCCACTCCCCGTCCGTGGCCCGTCCCTGCGCTAAGAAAGTTCAAACCGCACCACTGCCTGGTTATTCCGTTACCCGGTTAATCCGTTATCTGGTTAATCGTTACCTGGTCAATCGTTACCTGGTTAATCCGGGCTGAGTTGGCGCTCGACGGTGAGCGATCCGTAGCGCCGCGGCAATTCCAATCCCAAGCGCGGCAGCGAACGCGAGGAAGTACCAGAGCTGCGGAAGCGAGGCCAGAAATATGGCCATGCTGCCGATGGTGAAGGTGAGTCCGGCAACGCCGCCGCCGAACTTAATCTTGTGCATGGTTATTCCGCGATGTGGATTGGGTTCATCCATACGATCCTCCTCGCTGTGCTGTCTCAATTCTACTCGTTCCTCCAAAGTTCGGACCTAATTTGACGGTCTTCCCAGGCCCAGCGAAACCAGGCCCGGCGATCCCAGGCTCATAGGCTCGCTACTTACCCTTGCTTCGTGCGTTACACAGTCGCCGCGGATACGCCGCTCCTCCCCAACTCCCTGCTTATCGCACGCGTTTTACATTGCTTTTGGGCGCCCGAAGCCTAGACTGGAGGGGTCTCGTCCCGCATCTTTCTGTCGCCATGTGGCCACCCACCCTTTCCCCGCGACGGAACTTGCGCAACCGATAGATCGCGAGGCTTGCCATGCCCGCTGCCTGGAGAGTCCAAATGAAAACTTCGAATGCGATTGCCCGTTTCTTCATTTGTTTTGCGCTGGTGTTGATCGCAATCATGTTCTTCGTGAGCAACGCTACGGGCACCGCCGTTCCCAAGTCGTACAGACTTATTCACACCTTTACGGGCGGCAGTGACGGAAGTTTGCCCACGGACATCCCGGTTCTCGACGCTGCGGGGAATCTCTACGGCACGTCGGACGGCGGGTGCGGCAACGTTTTCAAGTTCACGCGGCGGCCCGATGGAAGCTGGGTTCAGACTGTGCTCTACAGTTTCGACTGCTCGGCCGCCGGTCCTTATGGCGGGGTGGTTTTTGGCCGTGATGGCAGTCTCTACGGCACGACCACTAACGGCGGCACCTTCGGACAAGGCGTGGTTTACAAAGTCAGTCCGAACTCGGACGGAAGCTGGAGCTATAGAGTGCCGTACAACTTTGGCGCGGCGGCGAATGACGGGATCAATTCCTACAGCGGGTTGATCTTTGACAAAGCCGGCAATCTTTAAGGCGACACCTGCCGCGGTGGAACGGGGAATTCCGGCACGGTTTTTGAGCTGCTGCCGGCAAGCGACGGGAGATGGACGGAGAAGGTGCTCTACTCCTTTACGGGCGGCAACGACGCGCAGTGTCCCCGCAGCACGCTGCTCCTCGATCGGACCGAGCAACATCTGTATGGCACAACTTCCTTTGGTGGGGATATCGGTTGCGGCACTGCTTTTCAACTGGAGCGTGCCAACGATAACTGGGAACAGCGCGTGATACATGCGTTCACGGGCACGGACGGATGTTTTCCTTCGGGCGGCCTGACCTTAGTCGGCAGGGACACTCTCTTTGGCATGAGTAGCGGGGGAGGAACGAATAACGACAACGGCACCATCTTCCAGATAGCGGTGGCAAATGGCACATGGACGGAAAGTGTGCTTCACAACTTCACGGGACTTGAAGGACACTCGCCGCTAGGCAGCCTCACTCGAGTGGAGAACGATCTCTATGGTACGGCCACCAACACCGTGTTCAGGATGACGTTTATGGGAGGCCATGGGAGCGTTTCTGTGCTGCATCGCTTCGGAGGGGAACTTAGTAATGATGGAATCCTGCCCTTTGCCGGTGTAGCGGTGGGTTGGGATGCGAGCGCTAAGCATGTGTTCGGCATGACGTGGCGCGGTGGCAAGTTCAAGGACGCGTGCTCGGAGGGATGTGGCGTGGCATATGAGATTACGTTTTAGCAAATCCTGAGAGTGTGCGGGTTTATTGAAGGCCGGCCTGACCTAGCATTTCGAGGAACTGCTTTTGGGTGCGCATGTCTATGGACTGAGCCACCAGCTTGCCGTCACGGTCGTAGACGAAGCTCTTGGGAATTCCGAAAACCTGGAATTCGTCATTCACCTTTCGTTTGGGATCGAGCAGGATGGGATAGCTGATGTTGCGCTGCGTGATGAAGGGCGTGACCTTGGCGGGAGGCTCGTCGGAAATCGCCAGGATGATGAGGCCCTGATCTTTGAAGCGTTGATAGAGCGCGTCGAGGTCGGGCATTTCTTTGCGGCAGGGCGGACACCAGGTGGCCCAGAAGTTCAGCAAGACTACCTTGCCATGCAGGCTTTTCAAGTTCCAGGTCCTGCCATGCAAGTCGGTGAGGGTGAAATCGGCGTGGCGGCGGTGTTCATCGTCGGTTTCAAGCTTGGCGAGGGCTGCGGCAAATTGGGGAGCGTCCAGGGAAGCCTGCACGTGCTCGTAGCGGACGAGTTGAGCCAGCCATCCGTAGGAGTCGTCGAGATCGGCCTGCTCGCGCTTGTTATGCGCGACGGGTGGATTGCGCAAGCCGTCGGCGAGGGTGGTGGCGACCTCCTGCAAAGTGTCGTGGCCGAAGTCGCCCTCGGTCGAGAGGTTGGCGAGGGCTTTGGCCAGGCGCAATTTGTTGGGAGTTAACGGTAGCTGCCGGATGCTGAGGGCGAATTCTTTGGTGGTGCGGGCACGGACGTCGTCGGGCAACTGACGGAGGCCCTTGATCTGGTCGGCGATGGTTTTCTCTTGCGGGGTCAGGACGTCGGCGCGCGTCTGGGCTGAGAGCAAGCGCGGAGACACGATAAATACGGTGGCGGCAGCAAGGCAAAGGCTTGCGAGGTAAAGAAAAGTGGCGGCACGCGAGTTCGAAAGATGGATGATCACGTGGAAGAGTTTATCAGGCGAGGAAGTCAGACACTGCTACGGCACCTTCACGGAATCGCGGCGCTCGGCTGGGGTGAAACGAACGGCGGCGGTGCGTTCGAGTTTGTCCCAGGCGAAGCGCTGGCCTTCGATGGCGCGCTTCAGAGTTTTCAGCAGAACCACCGAAAACAACTGACGGTAAGCGAAGCGCTGCAGCCAGACCTGGCTGAGCAGCCAGATATCTTCACGGGCGCCGCTGCCACGACGTTCCAGGGTGAAGGCGACGACGGAAGCGAGGAAGTCGATTATCAGGAAAGTGGCGAAGTACGCCACCAGCTTCTGAAAGCTGGCCGGGTCGCTGGATTCGGGATGGAAATAATTCTGGATGAAATAGGATATCGCGCCCAGGGTGAACATCAGGTCAATGAAAGGCGAGACCAGGGGCAGAAGGATTTGGAAAATAAAGATGTTGGGCAGCGCGATCCAACCCAGAACGCCTTTGCGGGCGAATACAGCACGATGCTTCCATACCGATTGCAGGATTCCGAATGACCAGCGGAAGCGCTGCCGCATAAGTCCGTTGGCAGTGGTGGGAGCTTCGGTATAAGCGAGCGCAAGGTCTTCGTACTCGACGCGGTAGCCGAGGCGCAAAAGCGCCATGGTGAGATCGGCATCCTCGGCGACGGTGTCGGTGTGGTAGCCGCCGACTTCGCGCACCGCGGAAGTACGCCACGCGCCGATAGCTCCGGGAACAACACTGACGGCGCCGAGGGTATTCAAGGCTCGTCGCTCAAAGTTCTGGCTGGTGATGTATTCGAGGGCCTGCCAGCGCGTCCAGAGGTTGACGCGGTTGCCGACTTTGGCGTTTCCCGCGACAGCGCCGACTTTGGGATTGAGGAAGTGCGGGACCAGGCGGCTGATGGCGTCGGGTGCGATGACGGTATCGGCATCAATGCCGACGAAGATCTCTTCATCGCGCAGGTGCTGCAAGCCGAAGTTCAAGGCTTCGGCCTTGCCGGAGTTGGGTTTTGTCAGAATCACGACCTGGCCGCGGGTTGCTTGCTGGGCGAAGGCGGCGCGAGCTACCTCGAGGGTACGATCTTTCGAGCCATCGTCGATGACGATGACATGAAGATTGGGATAATTGGAATTGAGCGCGGCACGAACGGTGCGCTCGATAACTTTTTCCTCGTTGTATGCGGGAATCAGCACGGCGACATTCGGTTTGTAGCTAGCTTCCTCGCCGGGCCGGCCGTAGGTGCGCTGACGCAGACGATCGAAGACGGCGAATGTACCGATGAAGAGCAAGCGTCCGGTCATCAAGAGATCGCCGATGAGGAAG
>QIAP01000256.1 GCA_003225075.1 Acidobacteriota bacterium
TGCTAATCACGGCGACTTTGGCCGATGAGGAACTCCAAGTCGCCGTACCGGTCACATCCTGTGTGGTGCCGTCGGTGTAGGTTCCGGCCGCCGTGAACTGCTGAGTAGTCCCCAGCGGAATGATCGGCGTCGTGGGCGCAATAGCGATAGAAACCAGGGCTGCCGCGCTCACAGTCAGCGTGGCCGAAGCACTGACTGAATCGGAAGAGATGCCGATCACCGTCGGTCCCATCCCCACGGTGGTAGCAAGGCCCTGCGTTCCCGCAGAGTTACTAATCGTGGCCACCTTCGCGTCTGTCGAACTCCAGTGTCCCGACTGGGTCAAGTCCTGGGTCGTGCCATCGGTGTAAGTGCCGATCGCTGTGAACTGCTGCGTCGTTCCCAAAGGCACGGCGACAGTTTGCGGGTCGATTGCAATCGATACCAATGTGGCTGCCGTGACCGTCAACACGGTTGAGCCCGTTACCGCTCCGGAGCTTGCGCTCACCGTTGCCGTGCCCATGCCTGCGCTGGTTGCCAGGCCGGTAGCGTCAATGCTGGCCGTCGATGTCGTGTCCGATGACCAAGTGGCCGTCGAGGTCAGATCTTGAGTAGTACCGTCCGTGAAAGTACCGGTCGCCGTGAACTTTTGTTTCGAGCCCAGTGCGATTGACACATTTGCAGGTGTCACGGCAATCGAAACGAGCACTGCTGGACTGACGGTCAGCGTTGCCGAAGGGCTGATCGAGTCAGAAGAAATCTCGATCGTAGTGATTCCCGTACCCAGAGGCGTGCTCGCCGTTGCTGGGGTAATGGCTATCGACACCAACGCCGCAGCAGTAACCGTGAGAACCCTCGAGCCTGTCACTGTTCCTGAAGTTGCGCTGATTGTGGTCGTGCCCATCCCTGTGCTCGTTGCTAGACCAGCACTGTCAACCGTTGCTGTCGAAGTGATGGCAGACGACCACGCAACTGTTGCGCTTAGATCTTGGGTGCTGCCGTCGGTAAACGTGCCCGTAGCCGTAAATTGTTGTTTGGTGCCGAGCGCGATCGAGGGACTAGCTGGCATTACTGCAATCGATGCCAGCACCGCAGCGGTTACAGTCAATGTCGTGCTTCCGGTAACCGAGCCGGAGGTCGCACGGATTTTCGCGGTACCCGTGCCCAAGCTTGTCGCCAAGCCCGGTGAACTTTGATCGTTGCTGATCGTCGCGACGGAGGTTGTGTCGGAACCCCACTCTACCGTGTTAGTGATGTTCTGGTTGCTGCCGTCCGTGAACGTGCCTGTGGCGGTGAACTGCTGCGTAGTGCCAAGCGGAATCGCGGGGATGGCGGGAGTAATGGCTATCGAGACCAGTGCCGCGGGGGTAACCTTCACAGTCGTCGAGCCGACGATTGAGCCAGAGGTGGCGGTGACGCCCGCGTTCCCCTGGCTCACACTATTGACCAAACCTTGGCTGTCAACCGTAGCAATGCCGGTCTGCGCAGAATCCCACTTGGCGGATGTTGTTAAATCGAGCGTACTGCCATCGCTGTATGTCCCTGTGGCCTTAAGCTGTTTCGTAGTTCCCAAGGCGAAGGACGGGTTTGAAGGAGTGATCGCGATTGAGAGCAACACCGGTTGCGCGACGCTTAGAGTAGCCGAGCCACTGATTGAGCCTGAAACAGCGGTAATGGTAGCGCTGCCCATGGCTGCTGCTGTCGCCAATCCGCTGCTGCTGACGCTTGCCACGTCTGGCGACGAGGAATTCCAATTGATGGAATTCACGAGGTTCTGTGTGCTGGCATCCGTGTAGGTTCCGGTTGCCGTGAACTGCTGTGTAGTTCCGAGCGGCACTGAAGCACTCGATGGATTGACCGACAATGAGACCAATGCTGGCGGCCCAACTGTCAAACTACTAGAGCCGCTGATGGTGCCCGATGTGGCGATGATGTTCGTGGTGCCCTGGCCCACGCTCGTCGCAACGCCCGTACTGCTGACAGTTGAAACAGTCGGAGCGGACGAACTCCACACCACCGAGCTGGTTAGATTTTGCGTGCTGCCGTCCGTGTAAGTCCCCGTCGCGGTGAATTGCTGCGTCTTACCCAGAGGTACGGCCGCCGACTGCGGATTCACCGCAATAGAAACCAGGGGCGGTGCCAAACCCGTACCGCTGAGCGGTGCCGTCTGTGGACTGCTGCTCGCACTATCGCTGACACGGAGCTTACCAGCTCTGGCGCCGATAGCTTGCGGTGTGAATACCACAGTCACCGTGCAGGTAGCATTTGCGGCGAGGATGCTCGGGTTTATGGGGCAATTCGAGGTGGGCACGAAATCAGCCAAGGTGCTGACAATGCTGGTAATCGTCAGTCCCACTGTCTGATTATTCTTAACGGTAAGTGTCTGTGCCACGCTGGTCGTGCCGACCGCTTGATTGTTGAATGACAAGCTCGCGGGCGCAAGCACGACAGCAGCAACTCCGTTGCCACTCAGACTTACCGTAGGACTAACGCTCGCGTTGTCACTAACAGTTAGAGTGCCCAAGCGTGAGCCCAAGGCCGCTGGCTTAAAGCTTACAGAAATCGCACAGCCCAATCCGGCGCCCAAGGTGTTTGGAGTGATCGGACAGGTAGTTGTACTCGAGTAGTCGGAAAGATCGGTTGCGATAGCGCTAATGGTCAGAGGTACAGTCTGGTTATTCTTGAGCGTTAATGTAGCGGCCGAACTTGTTGTGCCGACAACCTGCTTTTGAAAAGAGATGCTGGTCGGCGTGAGGCTGACTGCGACTACGCCATTGCCACTCAGACGAACCGTTTGTGGGCTGCCACTGGCATTGTCCGTAATGCTAAGTGTGTCCGTTCTAAGACCAAGCACGCTGGGTGTGAAAGTTACCGAGATTTTGCAACTGGCGCCGGCAGCAAGGATCGCAGGACTCATCGGGCAAGTGCTGGTGGCAACGTAATCCGCCAGATGAGTGGCAATGCCGGTGATGTTGAGAGGAAGGATTTGAGTGTTTGTAAGCGTGATTTTTTTTACCACGCTGGTTGTGCCTAGGACTTGATTCCCGAAAGACTGACTGGTTGGGGACAAAGTAACAGTCTGAGCGACGGAAGCGATAGCAGTGACGTGAATGAGCCAGACAAGAATGGCAAAAACACGACCGCTATTGAATCCAGTGTTCACAGAGACCTCAAGCTTCAACAGATCTAAAAATATCGCGGAGACCAAGGCCAAGCTGAAAAATCCAACATCTGTCTGCATTCACCAGCAATTGAGTCGTTTTTGAAGAAGTTTGTGCGCGTGCCACGCAGCGTTGGAATACGGGGGAATAGCGTCGGCCAGCGCTGCGAAGTGAAATTATTTGCTGCTGTGCGACGAATTGTAGAGAAGAGTGGCAAGAAGTCAAGATGAAAGAACTTGCAACTAGTATAGTTGTGCTCGTGTGCTTCAAGGGTGGAAAGCCGATATCCCCTCCGAGAGCCACTTGCTTTTAAGGACAGTGGCGTTACCCTTCGAGCTGAGTCCTGCTCTAATGCCCCAAACCCAAACCTGCGCTTGTTCGGGAGAAAGGAGGGAGCGTGGGATGAATGCTTTGCTTCCGGAACTCACACCGCTCCAAAATGCAATCCGTTCCTGAGTCCTCAATTCCCGCTCTTGCGGTTCTTTTGGCGATGCATGGCGATGAGGGCTACGGGGCGGCCAACAGATGGGGGCGGCGACAAGGGAAGGGTATCGATAGCCTTTGTTAAGGCCTGCAGCTCCCACTGTAGCCGGTCAGCGCGCAATTTCTCCTGTTCGTACTTTTCTTTGTAGGCGATAATAGTAGGTTTTGAGCGA
>QIAP01000087.1 GCA_003225075.1 Acidobacteriota bacterium
CGTGCAGTTGGTGATTGAGCTGATCACGCCGGTGGCGATGGAAAAGGGCTTGCGCTTCGCCATCCGCGAAGGCGGGCACACGGTGGGCGCGGGAACCATCAGCGAGATTATTCAATAATGCAAAGAGGTCACTTGAATCGAACGCGGGCGAGGCGCCCGCGCCACACAAAGCGGAGAAGGGACTGGGAGTGAGCGATGCCCCGAGAAATTGTTACATTGCAGTGCGGTGATTGCAAAGAGCGGAACTATTCGAAAACCAAGAACCGGAAGACGACACCGGACCGGCTGGAGCTGAAGAAGTTCTGCCGTCGTTGCCGGAAGCACACGCCGCATAAGGAAGTGAAGTAAGGCATTGGTAATTTAGTGATTGAGTAATTGGGTAATTGAAGATCAAAAGCTCAACGGCGCGCGGTTTTCAAATTACCCAATTTACAAATTGCCCAATTACTCAATCGGTTTTAGGGGCGTAAGCTCAACGGTTAAACTGCCGGTCTCCAAAACCGGACTTGGGGGTTCGAATCCCTCCGCCCCTGCCAGAGTTTTGGAAGCGGGAATCGGGTAAACATGGTGCAGTAGATGGCAATCGAGACTAAGAAAATGTCAAAGTCGATTTCAGCAGCGAGCCACGAGGATAGTTTTGGCGGGCGGGTACTGTCCTGGCCGGAGCGAATCAAGGGCTATTACGGCGACGTTCGCACCGAAATGAAGAGAGTGACTTCGCCGTCATTCAAGGAAGTCCGAGCCACCACTACGGTGGTCATCATTACCGTGTTTCTGTTCGGACTTTACTTCTGGGGTGTAGACACGCTGATCGGGCGGGGCATCGACTGGGTGCTGCGCACACTTTCGCACCGCGGCTGAGGGAAGGGCAGGAATTCTTGAGAAGCAGGCAAGTTATGCAGGACGAAGAAAAACCCGACGCCGGCGACAGCAACCCGGAATCGCAAACTCAGGACGGAACGACGACATCGAGCGTCGATTCCGTAATGGCCGGCGAACCTCCTCGCAATCCGAATATGAAGTGGTACATCATCCACTCATATTCCGGTTTCGAACGCAAGGTGAAGGAGTCGCTGGAGTCCCGCGTCCAAGCTTTTGGCTTGCAGGAAAAAATTGGACGGGTGCTGATCCCGACCGAGCCGGTAACAGAAATCCGCGGCGGCAAGAAATACACCACCGAGCGAATGTTTTATCCCGGATACGTTCTGGTGGAAATGGACATGGATGACCATGTCTGGCATGTGGTGAAGTCCACCCCTCGAGTGACTGGATTCGTAGGCACAGGTCAGCAGCCCACGCCACTGTCGGACGAAGAGGTTAACCACATCGTCTATCGCGTCAACGAGGGCAAGGACAAGCCCAAGCTCAAGGTCAAGTTCGAAAAGAATGAGTCGGTGCGTATCACCGAAGGGCCGTTCGCCAGCTTTACCGGCATCGTGGACGAAGTCAACGAGGACCGCGAGACGCTAAAGGTGATGGTCACGATTTTCGGGCGATCTACGCCGGTCGAGCTCGAGTTTAATCAAGTGGAGAAGGTCGCGTAGCAAGAGGCAGCCGTGAGTGAGCGCCTTCGGCGCAGCGCAAGCCTTAGTTAGAAGGAGGATTATTGAGGAATGGCAAAGAAGGTCACAGGATCGGTGAAGCTGCAAATCGCCGCGGGAAAGGCTACCCCGGCGCCTCCGGTAGGCCCTGCACTGGGGCAGGCGCAGATCAACATTATGGAGTTCTGCAAGCAGTTCAATGCGCGCACCAGCGCGAAGGAACTGGAGGGACTCATCATTCCGGTTGTGGTGTCGGTCTATAACGATCGCTCGTTCACGTTCATCACCAAGACGCCTCCGGCATCCATTTTACTGAAGCGGGCGGCGGGTATCGCGAAAGGATCAGGCACGCCGAACAAAGACAAGGTAGGGAAAGTCACGGCCAAACAGGTCGAGGAGATCGCTAAACAGAAGATGCCGGACCTTAACGCGGCTTCGGTTGACGCCGCTGTCAAGAGCGTGCGCGGCACGGCAAGATCGATGGGCATTGACGTAGTTGGGTAAGGAATCAACAGTCGAAGACACTACGGCCCTGACGGAACAATGCTGGGCGGTGGGAGACGAGGAAAATAAATGAGGAAACCAGGAAAGAACATTACGAAGGCGCGGGCCGCGGTGGAACAGCGTCCGTACACGCTTCAGGAAGCGGTTCCGTTGCTGCAAAAAGTGAAGTTCGCCAAGTTCGACGAGACGGTTGAAGTGACATTGCGGCTCGGCGTCGATCCCAAGCACGCCGACCAGATGGTCCGCGGGACCGTCGTACTGCCGCACGGGTTGGGTAAATCGAAGAAGGTACTGGTTATTGCGAGCGGCGAAAAGGTGAAAGAAGCCGAAGCAGCCGGCGCGGATTACGCGGGCGGCGAAGATATGGTCGAGAAGATTACCAAGGAGAATTGGACCGACTTCGATGCGCTGATTGCGACCCCAGATGTGATGAAGTCAGTGGGACGTTTGGGAAAGATTCTTGGTCCCAAGGGATTGATGCCTAACCCAAAGACGGGCACGGTGACCTTCGACGTGGCCCGGGCCGTACAGGAAGTTAAGGCTGGCAAGGTTGAGTTCCGCACGGATAAGACTGCGCTGGTTCATGTCCCGGTGGGAAAGATTTCGTTCCCGCCGGAGAAACTGGTGGATAACGCCACCACGGTGATTACGAGTGTGGTGAAAGCCAAGCCTTCTGTCGCGAAAGGCAAGTACATCAAGGGATGCTTTCTTAGCTCCAGCATGGGACCGGGGATAGCGATCGATACCACGGCAGTAGAGACCGCAGCGAAGGCGTAGATAGTCCAGTTCGATTACTCGGTACTTAAGGGATCAACAAGATGGCAGTTACGAGAGCAAAGAAGATTGAACAAGTCGAACAGTTGAGTGGGGAACTGAAGAAAGTCTCCAGTGTGGTTGTGGCGACGTTCGGCAAACTCACGGTGGCGCAGGATTTCGAACTGCGCAAGGCGCTGCGGGCATCGGGCGCTCGCTACCGGGTGGTGAAAAACACGCTGGCGGAGCGCGCGGCCAAAGGTACGGCGGTCGAGGAGATTTTAAAGGGCCTGGAAGGCCGGACGTCGATTGCGTATACCCAGGGTGATCCGGTCGCGCTGGCCAAGGCGTTGGCGAAGTATTCGAAGGACAATCCTGAGTTCAGCTTTAAGGCGGGGGTGGTCGAAGGCCGCGTTATCTCGATTAGGGAGATCGAGGCGCTGGCCACCATGCCGTCCAAGGAAGAGATTTACTCCAAGCTCCTGTTCCTGATCAGTGCTCCGGCGCAGCGCCTGGTTACAGTCGTGAATGCCATCGGGCGCGATTTGGCAGTGGTGATCAACCAGGGAGTGGAGAAGCAGAAATTCAAGGAAGCGTAGAAGATTGGTAATTGGATAATTGGTAATTGAGCAATTGAAATTACTCAAGATGGATTTGGTTATCAGCAGCTGAGGGTTGCGCGGTTCCGAGCTGGCAGCGAGTCTGGCGCAGCGGCAAGGACCTGGTCGCACTGGAAACTTGGCCGCTGGTGGCGAATAGGCAAGACTAACAATTCGAAAACTGGAGAAATAGAAATGGCGGATCTGCAGCAGTTGGAAGAACAAATCGTTGGGTTGTCACTGCTCGATGCGGCAGCCCTGGTGAAGAAGCTTGAAGAGCGTCTCGGCGTCTCGGCAGCGGCGGCGGCGCCAGTGATGATGGCTGGCGGTGGCGCAGGCGCGGCAGCGGGCGCTGCTCCGGCCGAAGAAAAGACCGAATTCAGCGTGGTGCTGAAGGAAGTGGGCGCCAACAAGATCAACGTTATCAAAGCAGTGCGCGAAGTTACCAGCTTGGGCTTAAAGGAAGCCAAGGACTTGGTGGACAGCGCACCTAAACCCATCAAAGAGGGTATTTCCAAGGAAGAAGCGGAGAACATCAGGAAGAAGTTCACCGATGCTGGGGCAACAGTCGAGGTCAAGTGAAGCGTTGGCGGCGCGGCTAAGCGGCAGGGGGCTATGCCGAGGAGCCGCAAGTGATACCAGGGATTCGCCTAAAGGCATCTGAGGACGATTCCGCTGGCTTGGCACCGATGGTGTCTGCGAATGGCAATTTTCGATAAAAAGTACGATCTCACTGGATGAACCCTGGGAAGTGGTGTTAGCATCTATATAAATGCCGCTTTCCTCGTTTACGCGAACTGATGGCGGCCCTGCACTGCGGAGCATCCGGCAAGTGGAACAGGGTCGTTAGCGAAGAGTTTGGCAGCCTGTCTCGCGGGCAGCGGGACGGAACAGGCCTTAGAACTGGCGCGGAAACAGACAAATCATGAGAGGCAAATAGACGCATTCGGCGCCTGCGGGAGAGCTTGTCCCCGCGGGCGTCTGCTATTTTTTCCCGGTTTCACACAGATGTAATGCTACGGCGCGGTTTTTGCGCCACAGTTACTTGCGGGCAGGGCGCCCGCACCACACATTCCTCGTTCTTCTCGCGGCCGACGGCTGCGCTAGAAAGTTGGAGTCCCAAGCATGCCGACAAAGACTAACTCTCTCCGAAAGCGTTTTGATTTTTCCAAGATACCAGCGACCATCCAGATTCCGAACCTGATTGAAGTTCAGAAGCGGTCTTATGATCGCTTCCTGCAGATGGACCGGTTGCCGAGTGAACGCGATGACGCCGGCTTACAGGCAGTATTCCAGTCGGTATTTCCGATTGAAGATTTCCGCAAGCAGTCGGAACTGGCATTCGTGGATTATGCCATTGGCAACTGGGAATGCAAGTGCGGCCACCTGAAGGGTCTCCACCACCTGCGTACTACCTGCAAGAACTGCGGCTTTACGGTGATTACGGATCCCTTCCATCCCGGAGACGTGCTTTGCCACCGCTGCGGCACGTACAACGCAAATACCCCCGACTTCTGCAATAAGTGCGGCGATCCGGTTGGATTGCAGTTGAAATACGATGTCAGCGAATGCGAAGAGCGCGGCATGACCTACTCGGCGCCGCTCAAAGTCACCATGCGCCTGACCATCTACGAAAAGGATGCGGAAAGCGGTAACCGCTCCATTCGTGACATCAAGGAGCAGGAAGTATTCTTCGGCGATGTGCCGTTGATGACTCAGAACGGCACTTTCATCGTGAACGGCACTGAACGAGTGATCGTCAGCCAATTGCACCGTTCCCCGGGAGTGTTCTTTGAGACAGCGAATAATCGCACCTATTTCCTGGGCAAGATCATTCCTTATCGCGGATCTTGGGTGGAATTCGAATACGATCAGAAGAACGTCCTGTACGTGCGCATTGATCGCAAGCGCAAGTTTTTGGGGACGATTTTCCTGCGCGCCCTGGGGTTGCGTTCGGGCGAAGACATCCTGCGCACCTTCTATATCGTGGACCGGCTGGTAGTGCGCGATAAGAAGCTCTACTGGACACTCGATCCAACGAGCGACAAGCCCACCAATCTGCTGGGCATGAAACTGGCGCACAGCATCAAGAGCAAGTCAGGGGAGGAGGTCGCACACTCCGGCCGCAAGATCAACGCCCAAATCATGAAAGATATTCAGAAGGCGAAGATCAGCGAGATTGAAGTGGACATGAGCGATCTGGAAGGCGCCTGGGTAGCCAGCGACGTGGTAGATACGACCACGGGTGAAGTACTGCTCGAAGCCAACTCGGAACTCACCGCCGACAAGCTGGCGAAGATTCTTGATGCCAGCGGCGTGGTCGAACTAAACATCTTCTTCCCCGAGCGCGACGACGTCGGAACCGTGATCAGCCAGACGTTGCGCCGCGATTCCGTGAAGACTCCGCAGGAAGCCCTAATCGAGATTTACCGCAAGCTGCGGCCCGGTGATCCTCCGACGCTGGACACGGCGACAGCCCTGTTTCATGGCATGTTCTTCGATGCCCGCAAGTACGACTTCTCCCGCGTCGGGCGTCTGAAATTCAACATCAAGCTGTTCGAAAATCAGGATGCGACCAGTCTTGATAAGCGTACGCTTGATCCAGACGATTTTTACGGCACCATCCGGTACCTGCTGAAGCTGCGCAAGAACATCGGCACGGTGGACGACATCGATCACCTGGGCAACCGCCGGGTTCGCGCCGTTGGCGAGCTTTTGGAAAACCAATTCAGGATCGGCCTGGTCCGTATGGAGCGCGCCATCAAGGAAAAGATGAGCGTGTACCAGGAAATGTCTACGGCCATGCCGCACGACCTGGTGAACGCCAAGCCGGTGATGGCCGCAATTCGTGAGTTCTTTGGTTCATCCCAACTGTCGCAGTTCATGGATCAGACGAACCCGCTTTCGGAAATCACCCACAAACGCCGTCTGTCAGCGCTTGGGCCGGGCGGTCTGTCGCGCGAGCGCGCTGGATTCGAGGTCCGCGACGTCCACCCAACGCACTATGGCCGTATATGCCCGATCGAGACGCCGGAAGGTCCGAACATCGGCTTGATTTCGTCGTTGAGTTGCTACGCGCGTATCAACGACTACGGTTTCATCGAGTCGCCCTATCGCAAGGTAAGGAACGGGCGAGTTGTGGATTACGTCAGCGTGGTTAACGCCGGCGACAGCGACTACAAGACCGGCGATCACGTGGAGAAGCATGAGATTGAAAAGGCCAACGCGGAGGTGAAAGAACGCCGCAAGCGTCCGGCTGAGATCGAACCATACTCGTTCTACCTCTCGGCATGGGAAGAAGACCGCCACGTAATCGCGCAGGCGAACGTGGAGTTAGACGATAAGGGCCGCATCGTGGGTGAATTGGTCAACGCTCGCAAGGCGGGCAACTTTGTATTAGTGAATCGCGACGAAGTGGATTACATCGACGTCAGCCCGAAGCAGCTTGTTTCTGTAGCTGCCTCGCTCGTACCTTTCCTCGAGCACGACGATGCCAACCGCGCCCTGATGGGAGCGAACATGCAGCGTCAGTCCGTGCCTTTGCTGCGCGCCGAAGCTCCAATTGTCGGCACCGGCATGGAAGGTGTGACCGCACGCGACTCGGGTGCGGTGATTCTGGCTCGGCGCAATGGCATTATCGATTCCGTTGACTCGGAGCGCATCATTGTGCGGGTTGAGGGTGAGCACCATCCAGGGCAGCTTTCCCGCGAAGTAGGCAGCGACATTTACCAGCTCACCAAATTCAAGCGTTCCAATCAGAACACGTGCATCAACCAGAAACCGATCGTCCAGCGCGGGCAGCGGGTGGCCAAGGGCGACGTAATTGCCGATGGCCCATGCACCGATTTTGGCGAGTTAGCGCTGGGACGGAACGTGCTGGTCGCGTTCATGCCGTGGCGTGGCTACAACTTCGAGGACGCCATCCTGGTCTCCGAGAAGCTGGTGAAAGACGATTACTACACTTCCGTCCACATTGAGGAATTCGAGATCGAAGCGCGTGACACCAAGCTCGGGCCGGAGGAAGTGACCCGTGATATCCCGAACGTCAGCGAATCGATGCTACGCAATCTGGATGAGGCCGGTGTGATCCGCATCGGCGCCAGCGTGAAACAAGGCGACATAATGGTCGGGAAGGTCACGCCGAAAGGTGAGACTCAGCTCACGCCGGAAGAGAAACTTTTGCGCGCCATCTTCGGCGAAAAGGCCGGGGACGTTCGCGATGCTTCACTCTATTGCCCTCCCGGCATTGAAGGGGTGGTAGTGGATGTGAAGATCTTCTCCCGCAAAGGCCAGGAGAAGGACGAGCGCGCCAAGTTCATCGAGGGCGAGCAGATTGCCAAGCTGGAGAAGAATCTCTCGGATGAGATTCGAATCCTCACTGATGAACGTTTGAAACGACTCGAAGGCCTGCTCGGGGGCAAGGAAGTGCTTGCCGATCTGCACGACGAACGCACCAACAAGCGCCTGCTGACGAAAGGTGCAGGCCTTGATCGCGACACCATTGAACGAATCTCAACTCGGAACCTTAAGCGTATCAAGTTCCCTGATAAAGATCCGCGAGTAAACGAGCAGATTGATGAGATCGAGGAAATGACGTCGCGTCAGATTGACGTTCTCAAAAAGATCGTCAACGAAAAGAAAGACAAGCTCACCAAGGGCGACGAGCTGCCTCCTGGAGTGATCAAGCTGGTCAAGGTCTACATCGCCATGAAGCGCAAGCTCAGTGTGGGCGACAAAATGGCCGGCCGTCATGGAAACAAAGGGGTCATCGCCCGCATCCTGCCGGATGAGGACATGCCGTACCTCAATGACGGAACGCCGGTGGAGATCGTTCTCAACCCGCTTGGCGTACCTAGCCGTATGAACGTGGGCCAGATTCTCGAAACCCACCTGGGCTGGGCAGGACATGAGTTGGGGAAAAAGATTACTCAACTCTTGGCCGAGAACACGCGCGAGGAGACTATAAAGCGCGAACTGAAAACCCTGTTTAAAGACACACCGATGGTGGACTACGTCGCCGACCTCAACGGCGATGAACTCGAAGCGGCTGCGAAAGGTCTTACCAAGGGCGTATTCATGGCGTCACCTGTATTCGACGGCGCACGCGAGACGGAAATCAAGGCGCTGCTCGAACGCTCTGGGCTGCCAACGTCGGGAAAGACTTTCCTGCACGACGGCGTGACCGGCGATCAGTTCGAACAGCCAGTCACCGTCGGTTATATCTACATGCTGAAGCTGTCGCACCTGGTGGACGACAAGATTCACGCGCGTTCCATCGGGCCGTATTCACTTATCACGCAGCAGCCGCTGGGTGGCAAGGCGCAATTCGGCGGACAGCGCTTCGGAGAAATGGAAGTCTGGGCGCTGGAAGCATATGGCGCAGCGTTCATTCTTCAGGAACTGCTGACCGCGAAATCAGACGATGTCTATGGCCGCACCAAAATTTACGAGGCCATTGTGAAGGGCGAGGCCGCCATGGAACCCGGCGTTCCTGAATCCTTCAACGTGCTGATTCGCGAATTACAGTCACTCTGTCTTGACGTCGAGCTGATCAAAGCCACGGAAAAGAAGCCGATGGCCACAGCGGCGGCGGACTAGCGCAAAAGGGCAGCGGAGTGGCCGGTGAAACCTGGCTGGCCGCTCGCAGCGCTGTCACGAAGGATTTTGGGAGGACAACTGGCCGATTGCCATGCACCTGAGCAGTCAGGCCGAGAGAATAGTGGCCACTGACCACTCATCACTGGCCATTGAGTTTCAGGAGCCGCAGGCGGCAGCGTAACAGCCGCAGGAAGCCGAGGAACACCTTGTATCGTTCGAGCCCCTTTGACCTGGTAAACCCGATCGCCGATTTCGACGCCATCCGTATCAGCCTGGCATCTCCGGAAAAAATTCGGAGCTGGTCGCACGGTGAAGTGACCAAGCCGGAGACCATCAATTACCGCACTTTTAAACCGGAGCGGGATGGCCTGTTCTGCGCCCGTATCTTTGGTCCGGTAACCGACTGGGAATGCCTGTGCGGAAAATACAAGCGGATGAAACATCGGGGCGTGATTTGCGACAAGTGCGGGGTGGAAGTCACGCTGTCGAAAGTTCGTCGCGAACGCCTTGGCCACATCGAACTGGCATCGCCCTGTTCACACGTGTGGTTTTTCAAGGGATTGCCCAGCCGCATCGGACACCTGCTGGATATTTCGTTGCGCGATTTGGAGTCTGTGCTTTATTTCGAAGCTTACGTTGTCGTCGAACCTGGTGAGGCCCCGGTAAAAGAGAAGGAAATCATCAAGGACGAAGCCAAGTACCGCGAACTGGACCAGCAGTTCCGTGCCACTGGCTACAAGGCCATGATGGGCGCGGAAGCCATCAAGGAATTGCTGAAGCGCGTCGAGATCGAAACCCTCTCCGGCGAGCTGCGCGAGAAGATGAAGAACGAGTCTTCCCTGCAGAAGCGGCTGAAGTATGCCAAGCGGCTGAAGGTCGTCGAGGCGTTCCGCAAGAGCGGCAACAAGCCGAACTGGATGATCCTGGATGTGATTCCGGTTATTCCGCCGGAGTTGCGGCCTCTGGTGCCATTGGATGGCGGCCGTTTCGCCACGTCCGATCTCAATGATCTGTACCGGCGCGTGATCAACCGCAACAATCGTTTGAAGAAGCTGATGGACCTGCATGCGCCGGAAGTGATCGTGCGCAACGAAAAGCGCATGTTGCAGGAAGCCGTCGACGCGCTGTTTGACAACGGACGCCGTGGTCGAGTGCTGCGCGGGGCCAACAACCGGCCGCTGAAATCTCTCTCCGACACGCTGAAAGGCAAGCAGGGACGCTTCCGCCAGAACCTGCTGGGCAAGCGCGTGGACTACTCCGGTCGATCCGTAATCGTGGTCGGCCCCGAACTCAAGCTGCACCAGTGCGGTCTGCCGAAGAAGATGGCTCTGGAATTGTTCAAGCCATTCATCTATCACCGGCTGGAGCAGACCGGGCACTGCACGACCATCAAGCAAGCCAAGGAAATGGTGGAGCAGCAGGAACCCATTGTGTGGGACATCCTGGAAGAGGTGATTAAAGATCACCCCGTGCTCTTGAACCGCGCTCCAACACTGCACCGGCTGGGCATTCAGGCATTCGAGCCGGTGCTGGTAGAAGGCAAGGCCATCAAGATTCATCCCTTGGTCTGCACTGCATTCAACGCGGACTTCGATGGCGACCAGATGGCGGTGCACATTCCGCTGTCTCCGGAAGCGCAGGTCGAAGCCAGCGTGCTGATGCTGTCGTCGCACAACATCTTGTCGCCGGCGTCGGGACAGCCAATTACTGTGCCCACACAGGACATGGTTCTGGGAATTTACTACGTGACCAAATCCAAGCCCGGCGCCAAGGGCGAAGGCCGTGCTTTCGCCAACATTGACGAGGTGTTGCTGGCGCTGGAAGCGGGCGAAGTCGAAACGCTTTCGCCGATTCGCCTGCGCTATACCGGCGAAGTAATCGATCTGACCAGTGCGTACGACGATCAGGACATCACTCACACCGAGCCGGTGAACTATGAGCGCCAGTTCCTGAACACTACCGTCGGACGCGCCATTCTGAACGATCATCTGCCCGAGGCCATGCCATATATCAACGGCCTGCTTAAGAAAAAGGGTGTCGGCCAGCTGGTCACCTACGGCTATCTCAGGTTCGGCCTGGAAACCACAGTGAAGATGCTGGACGAAGTCAAGGAGTTGGGGTTCCGGTACGCGACTAAGGCGGGCCTCTCCATCGGCATTGACGATATGGTCGTTCCGGACAATAAGAAGACGTTGGTGCGCGATGCTGAGAAGCAGGGCGTCAGCGTGCAACAGCAATACCTGGACGGCGCTATCACTAACGGCGAACGCTACAACAAGGTGATTGAAATCTGGTCTGCCATCACCGAAAAGGTTGCGGACGAGATGTTCGGCCAGATGCAGCAGCGCGATAAGCAAGGTGAGATTAACCCGATTTACGTCATGGCCGACTCCGGCGCTCGCGGATCGAAACAGCAGATTCGTCAGCTCTCCGGGATGCGCGGTTTGATGGCCAAGCCGTCGGGGGAAATCATCGAGACACCGATCACTGCGAACTTCCGCGAAGGGTTGACCGTGCTGGAATACTTCATCTCGACGCACGGCGCTCGTAAGGGTCTGGCTGACACGGCTCTCAAGACGGCAGATTCGGGATACCTGACCCGCCGCCTGGTTGACGTGGCACAGGATGTCATCATCAGCGAATACGATTGCGGAACGGTAGATGGCATCTACGTGGCCGGTATCGTGGAGGCCGGTGAAATAATCGAGCCGCTGCGTGACCGGATTGTGGGTCGAGTCTCGCTGGAAAAAATCAAAGACTACGATGGCAACGTGATCGTTGACATCAACCAGGAAATCACCGAAGAACTGGCAGGCGCGATTCAAGCGGCTGGTATCGAGAGGGTGAAAATCCGCTCGGTGCTGACTTGCGAATCCAAGCGCGGGGTTTGCGTGATGTGCTACGGCCGCAACCTGGCTTCCGGCCGGCTTGTCGAACTGGGCGAAGCCACGGGCGTAATCGCGGCGCAGTCCATCGGCGAACCTGGGACGCAGCTCACGATGCGTACGTTCCACATCGGTGGCACGGCGTCTCGAGTCTCGGAGCAGTCACGACTTGATGCCAAGACCAACGGCGCAGTGCGCTTCATTAACCTGCAAACCGTGAAGGCCAAGTCCGGCGATCTGGTGGTGATGAACCGCCAGGGTTCCATCGCTGTAGTGGATGAGAAAGGCCGCGAGCGCGAGCGTTACGCGGTCGTGTACGGCGCTAAGGTCAAGGTCAATGAAGGGGATCAGGTTCAACTCGGGCAGGTAATGGTCGAGTGGGATCCATACACCTTCTCGATCCTGACCGAAATCGGCGGCACGGTGCAATTCAAAGACTTGCAGGAAGGCGTGACGCTGCACGAAGAAGTGGACGAAGTCACCGGCCTATCACGTCACGTGGTGGCGGATTCGCCGGATGAGAAGCGGCAACCTGCGATTGTGATTAAAGGCAAGAGCAGCAAGCGCTATCTGATGCCATCGCGTGCTCACCTCATGGTGCAGGATGGCGATGTTGCGCATCCGGGTGACGTGCTGGCGAAGATCCCGCGCGAGACTACCAAGACCAAGGACATCACTGGTGGTCTGCCGCGTGTGGTCGAATTGTTCGAAGCCCGCAAGCCACATGAGACCGCGGTCATCAGCGAAATCGATGGCGTGGTCAAGTTCGGTGAGGTTTCGAAGGGCCAGCGCAAGATGTACGTTGTGGCCGACAACGGCACGGAGAAAGAATATTCAGTGCCGCGCGGCGTCCACATTAACGTGCAAGAGGGCGAGCGCGTCAAAGCGGGGGAACCGCTTATGGACGGCCCGCTTAACCCGCATGACATTCTCGCCGTGCTGGGCGAAAAGGAATTGCAGTCTTACCTGGTGAACGAAATCCAGGAAGTCTATCGCCTGCAAGGTGTGAACATCAGCGACAAGCACATCGAGGTAATCGTTCGCCAGATGATGCGTTGGCGCAAAGTGGAAGACGTGGGCGATACCCAGTTCCTGCTGGAACAGCAGGTGGACAAGTTCAGGTTCGCCGAGGAAAACGAGCGGGTGATTGCGAGTGGAGGACGTCCGGCTACGGGCCGACCGCTGCTGCTGGGCATCACCAAAGCTTCGTTGTCGACGGATTCGTTCATCTCCGCTGCGTCATTCCAGGAGACCACACGCGTGCTCACGGAAGCTTCCATCCAGGGAGCCGTGGACCACCTGCGTGGACTCAAGGAAAACGTCATCGTCGGACGCCTCATTCCGGCGGGCACGGGCATGGAGTATTACCGCAACGTGCGTCTCTCGCCGGAGATGGAAGAGGCTGCCGCCAAGGTACAGGAAGAAGTGTCTGCTGCGTACGAAGAAGCCGAGCGTGCGCTCGAACTCATGCGTCACGAGGGTGAGACTGAGGAACTGGCTGCAGAGTAATTCAAGGCAGTATTGGGACAGGGCGACGCGGGTCGCCCTGTCTTTTTATGGCGCCGATGCACGCTAACCCTAAACAATTTGATCCGCAACCCTTCCGCGGAAGTATTTCGCAGTTGCGTCCGCAACGCTCTGGCCATACTCTAAGCGCACTGATGCTGCGCTTTCTGCGGCTGCTTCGACTTGCGGTGTGGCGTGCGTTTCAGCATGACGCCTTCGCGGTAGCAAAGGCGTCTGCCTATTCGTCTATCCTTACGTTCTTTCCTGCACTCCTGGTACTTGGTTCGATACTGGCAACCTCGAGCGAGGCAGATGCATATCTGCGCGAAATCTCCTATGCGCTCGGCCGCATTCTGCCGGCCGGTAGTGGTACTGCTATCGCCTATCTTCGAGGGACGACGTACCGTCCCGTGGGCTTATTGATCACAACCTCGCTGCTGACGTTGTGGACCGCTTCTGGGGTGATGATTTCCTGGATGGAAGGTTTCCGCAATGCCTACCAACTTCCCAAGATTTGGGGATTGGTGAAGGAACGCCTGATCTCCTTTTCCCTGGTGGTTCTGGCCGGCATTCCCATGACGTTTTCTACTATCCTGGTGGCCTTCGGCAGCAGGATTGAGACCCGGATCCTGTTCAACACTGGACATGAATTTGGTTTGTACATTCTCCTGATGTGGACCGCCATTCGCTGGATCATCGCCACGCTGACCAGCATCGCAGTCATTGCGCTCATCTACCATAATGCGGTGCCCCGAACCCAACCTTGGCATAACGTTTTGCCGGGCGCCACGCTGGCTACTGCGATGTGGTTTGGGTCGACCATGCTTTTCGGCTGGTACCTGCAGCGTTACGCTGACTACAGCATCATCTACGGTTCACTGGGAGTCGGCATCGCGCTTCTGGTGTGGATGTACATAGTATCGCTGGTTGTTCTGATCGGAGCTGAGTTCAATGCCATGCTGTTCCCGCGTGTGTTGATGAGGGGCCCGGTGGCATCGGAGGAGCAGGAATCCAAAGTTGCGCCCAAATAGTTGAAAGGGTCGCGGCAGCCTGTCGTAATACTAATTAACGCGGGAGCGCGTAAAGTGACCGAGGACAAATTCGATTTGCTCAGCGGCACTCTTCCCAGATCTACCAAACGCGCCTGGCGTGAGTTGCGGGATGAATCTTCAACCGTACGCCGCGCCAAGATTATCTGCACTCTAGGCCCTGCTTCCAGTTCCGAGTCCACTATCCGAGATCTGCTGCTGCTGGGCATGGACGTTGCCCGACTCAACTTTTCTCACGGTACTTATGAAGAGCACGCTCGAAACATCGAACGCCTGCGCCGCACGGCGAAACGGGAAGGTCGTACCATTTGCATCCTGCAAGATCTCTCCGGCCCGAAGATCCGGACTGGACGCCTCAAAGGCCACGGTCCGGTTGTTTTGAAGGCGGGTTCCCATATCACGATCACTCCACGTGACATAGCGGGCACGGCTACCCTCATTCCCACGACATTTGAAGGCCTGGCCCGCGAAGTCGAGCCGGGCGTGCGCATTTTGCTTTCCGACGGACTGATTGAGCTCCAGGTTCTCAGGATTCGCGGCGAGGATGTAGAGTGCGAAGTGATCAACGGCGGTATCTTGGCCGAGCACCAGGGAATAAATCTGCCGGGTGTTGCCCTAACTATTCCAGCCTTTACGAATAACGATCGCGATGATCTGACATTCGGCCTGGAACACGGCGTGGACGCCGTGGCCTTATCCTTCGTGCGTTCCGCCGGCGATGTGCACGATGCCAAGCAGTTTATTAGCGCCCACGGCAGCGATGCCCCGGTGATCGCGAAGCTGGAAAAGCCGCAGGTACTGGAACAACTGGAAGAAATCTTCGCGGCTGCCGACGGCGTCATGGTCGCGCGCGGCGACCTGGGCGTCGAAATGCCTCCCGAGAAAGTTCCGGTCATTCAGAAGCACGTCATCCGGCGATCGGCGGCATGGCGAAAACCGGTGATCACGGCCACGCAGATGCTCGAGTCCATGATTGAGAACCCGCGGCCCACCCGCGCCGAGGCCAGTGATGTCGCAAACGCCATTTTCGATGGTACGGACGCAGTGATGCTCTCTGCCGAAACCGCCAGCGGAAAATATCCTCGCGAAACGGTTGCTATCATGTCTCGTATCGTGGTGGAGGCTGAGAGCAACATGGCGGAATTTACCCAGCCCCGCCGCCGCCGGGAGCAACGCCCCCTTTCCATTGCGGAGACCATCTGTGAGTCGATTGCGCATGCTGCCGATGACCTTCCCATGGGAGCTATTGCGGTGTTCACGGAAAGTGGCAACACGGCGCGCATGATTTCAAAGTATCGTCCTAATGCTCCGATTTATGCTTTCAGTCATGTGCCCGCAGTTTGCGACCGTATGAACTTGTACTGGGGGGTGCATCCCATGCTGCGTCCCCAGGCGCGTTCTGCGGAACATATGGTATCGCTCGCCGAGCAGGAACTGCTGCGGCAGGAGATCCTCAAAGCAGGCGACGTGCTGGGCGTGGTTGCCGGGACGCAGCTGGCCTCGGGGTCGACGAATCTCATGCGGCTGCACGTGGTGACGGCGGAGGAGGCGCGTCAACCGACAGCACGGAACCCACGGCGATCGAATGGCAAGTTGAATGGCAAGAAAAAATGAGACAATCGCCCGTCAGTCTGCAGCACATGCTTAAGCACAAAAGCCCGGTTAAGATGGAAACCTCTCAAAAATGTTGATCAGCTCGAATCCTGAATATTTCGCTGAGACAGCGGTCGATCCGCCGGTTCGGGGCTTTCTTCACCGTCCTCCCGCTTCCGCCAGCGACGCCCTGGTGCTGACCCACGGTGCTGGCTCGGACGCGCAAGCGCCGCTGCTGGTCGCCCTCGCCCAGACCTTCAGCCAGTCCGGAGTCATGGTTCTGCGTTGCGAGTTGCCTTTCCGCCAACGCCGTCCGCATGGACCGCCGCCCTTGGATAGTGGGGAACGAGACCGTCGAGGTCTCAAACATGCCATAGACTCGCTGCAGAAGCTGGTTTCAGGCCGGGTGTTTCTCGGCGGCCATTCCTATGGCGGACGCCAAGCCTCCATCCTGAGTTCAGAGCACCCTGATCTCGCTGCCGGCTTGATACTGTTTTCTTACCCGCTGCATCCGCCGCGAAAACCAAATCAGTTGCGGACGCAACATTTGCCCAAACTGCGCACTCCTGCGCTCTTCTTCCACGGCACGCGCGATCCTTTCGGTTCAATTGAGGAGATGGAAACGGCGTTGGCCCTGGTCAGGGCAAGGACCAAACTGGTTCGAGTGGAAGGCGCCGGACACGATCTGGAGGCCGGGAAGAATAACAACGAAGCCGGAAAGCCGGATTTGACGACGATTGTGCTGGGACAGTTTCAACGATTCTTTACTTGATCTTGAGTAACAAGCGCGTGGTCGAAGAACTTGCAGGCGTGCGAATTTTACGGTTACGAATCTCAGTTTACCCAGCCTGACTTAGACTCGCCGTTTTTCTTTCTCTCTTCCTCGGGAGGGACGTAGTTGCCGTACTCGTCGAACTTCACATTCTGATCGTGCTGCCGCATATAGACTTCGAACTTCCGCGCCGCGCGGCGTCGCTTCCAACGATAGTAGGAATTGCGCAGGCCGAAGTAGCTTTCGGAAACTCCCATTGCCAACCCTCTGCGAGGCACTAACTTGACGTAGAGAAAACCGAACAGCAGGCCACCTAGATGGGCAGAATACGCCACGTTTCCCCCCGGCCGGGCTGCCGCTGCCTGAAGGGCTCCGATCAGCGCAAAAAAGACCAAGCCGGCGACGAAGTACTTCGCCTTAAGACTAATGGGAATTGGAAAAAGCATTATTTCGCGGTCGCCATACACCAATCCGAATGCTGCAAGGATGCCGAAGATGCCGCCAGAAGATCCCAGGGTTGTGGTGGTTGAACTGACGCCCCCAATCCCCGTGTAAGACACTCCCACGGTGATTAACGCCGCGCCGACGACACAGAAAGTAAAAAACTCCAGAAATTGTTTGGACCCCCAGTCCGATTCAAATTGGGAGCCGAACATCCAGAGGGTCAGCGCGTTGAACAAGATATGGAACAGCCCTCCGTGCAGGAAAGAATATGTGACCAACTGCCAGATCCAACCATGCACGACGAATGCTGGGACCAGGCCAAAGAAGGCCTCGAAATAGCCTTCAGCGCTGGGAGCAAATGAGCCCAAAGCGACCTGCAAGAAGTAAACTACGGCATAGATCAGAATTAGGCGCTTCACCCACCGGGTAAATGGTGGGAAGCTGAGGGTGAATGTGTGTCCGCGATTCATGAAAGATTTGGATGCTCGTTAGTCGGTGCCTGTCGGCCCCCTCCAACAAATGATTCCCAACAAACATGCTTCCCGACAATCTTATCAGGCTGACGCGTCAATGTTGAGGCAGAGGCACTACAGGCAGGCTCCGATGGCCCAGACTGTCTACCGCTCTGACCGCAAAGATCACGTTGTCTTTGGAAAGGTTGAGGGTCACCCGTGTAGTATTTCCGACAGTCTGCGCATGCTCCCATATCGGGCTGGTCGTCGCACGCCACAAAACCTCGTATCCAGCGGCTCTTCCGCCCGCAGATGGCTCCCAGCTCAGGGTGGAATCGTTCTGCAATTCTTTGGTGAGTAATCGCACCTTGGCAGGGGGCGCAGGTGCAGACGCCAATGAAGCCAGCGTGGCCGCATTCAATCGCGCAACGTTAACGACATAATCGAAATTGACGAACTTTGGCAGATCACCAAATTCCACGCCGTTTTCCGTGCGCACATTTTGATGTTGATGATTGTAGTCCTCGCGATATTCGGTAAATCGCACCGCAGCGTAGCCTTGCTGATTGAATGAGTAGTGATCTCCGCCACGCAAATAGCGGTCCAGGCGAAAAATCAGCACGGGATTTACACCCGGACCATAGGTTTGGGCGGCCTCGCTAACGTAGCGGGCAAGCTCCCGCGAAGGTGAATCGCTCTCCCCTCCCAACGCGCGGATCATTCGCAGGTCGGCGTCGCTCGCCGCAACCGGTACGCCTTCGGAGAAGACCCGCACTACTGCTGCATCCTGCTGGGAGTTGCGGTCTCCGCCCACAATGTCGTTATTGAGTACTGCTTCAATGTTCCAGCCTTGCTGCCGGGCCATTTCCGCAAAGTGTTTGCTACCGTTCAGTCCCTGCTCTTCGCCGGCGACGGTCAAGAAAATAATCGTTGCGGGAAACTTCAGCTTGCTTAACACGCGGGCACATTCCAAACTCACGGCCGTGCCACTGGCGTCATCGTTGGCGCCGGGAGCGGCGCCAGTGACGTCAAGAGTGTCGCTGTTGCGGGAATCGTAGTGCCCCGTGACCAGCACAATGCGCTTCGCATTGTCCGGATCGGTCCCTTTCAGGACTGCGTAAACATTAGTAATCTCTGTTGGCTTCGGAATTCGATCCGCCGGGGCTTGGGTAAAACTGTCAGTCTTTACTTCGAGGCAGCCGCCACAATCTTTCGAATAGCGTTGGAATTCGGACTCGATCCATTTGCGCGCCGCGCCAATGCCGCGCCCGGCGGAGATCGATGCCGGGTCTTGCGCAGATAACGTCAGACGCGTCTGGAAACTCACCAACATCTCGATATTCCGTTGAATCTGCTGAGCGGAAACTGCTTTCAATGCGGCCGCAATTTGCGGATCGGGGGAAACAATGGGTATTGACGGTTGCGTTTGCGATGCCTGAAACTGCTGAACAAGAACAACCATCTTATGCGCCGTTGAGTCGGCCAACGCTCTACCTGTGAGCGGCATCCCAAAGGCCACGATCAGGACCATATTCATGATTCGCCTGGGGGCATTGGTATGCAGAATGCTCGAGCTGGGCGGCGTAGATTCGGTCATTTTTTACGGTCCTTAATTTCTACTAAAACGGGACTTCGGCCCCTTGACCGGAACCCCGGAAGAAACTAAATATTAACAAGGTACTTATTGGGATGGAGGCAATTATGGTCTATTGTCCTGAATGCGAGACCGATCTCGATCTCGAAGAGGACGAGGTGGATGAGGGAGAAGTCGTCTCCTGTCCGGAGTGTGGCTCAGACTTCGAAGTGATCACCGTCAATCCTATAGAACTAAAACCCGTGGACGAGGAAGATGAAGCCTTAGAAGAGGAAGAAGTAGAAAGTGATGACGGTGATCTTTCCTAGGAAGTGTTGTGCCTGCGCTCACCCACCTGCGATGATCCCCTTCTGGTTGTTGCCCTGTTCTTTACCCTTTTTCAGGGCATAACACCTCTGATTGCAATAGGTTGGAGCTGGTACCGAGGTAACGGTCCGAATCGAGAACGAGGTTCGAGCCGATATCGCCTTGCATCTAACTAAATAGATCGACCATGGCCCAGGAAACAGGTGAGGAGGAAGTCATGAAAAGGACTTCGGTTGTGGCTGTGATGCTGCTGTTTCTGGTCGGCCTGGCCTTCGCTGGCCCAGCCGACAAGGCCCCTGCTGGGCGGGTTGTGAGTGGCAAGGTGTTGGATCAAAACGACAACGCGCTGCCGAGCGCTATCGTTTACCTGACCAACACGCGCACTCGTGCAGTTAAGACCTATATCGTGGGCCAGGATGGCAGCTATCGTTTTCCGGCGCTCTCGCCCAACATCGATTATGAACTGTATGCGCAGATCAACGGTCACAAAAGCGATACTAAGACCGTTAGCCAGTTCGACAATCGCGAGCAGGTGTTCATTAATCTGAAGATTGACACCAAGTAATTTTTGGCTGCCGTTTCCAGCAACAACCACCTGTTTCTAGCAACAAAAAAGACCGCCGGCTCCGGTGGTCTTACTACTTTATGAATGGAAATCCGAGGTCAGCCCTGATCGTTCCCCGCGCGCTTCCAAGACACTAACTCGCCGATGGTCGAGCCCCCGGTGCTAGAAACCGGATGTTTGTAGGACTCCACTTCGGCGCGCGACGCTTCCTCCCCCACGGCGCGGATGCTGAGTCCAACCTTCTTTTCTTCCGGATTCATTTTTATGATCTTGAAGTCGAACTCCTGACCCGGTTCGAGATGAATGGGTTGGCCATTGGCATCTACCGCTTCGGAATTGTGGCAGAGACCCTCGACCCCTTCGGCAATTTCCACGAATGCGCCAAAAGTGGCGACCCGCAATACCTTGCCCTTAATAACGTCTCCCACATGATGCTGCTGAAAGAACGTTTCCCAAACGTCGGGCTGAAGTTGCTTTACGCCGAGAGAGAGCCGCCGCTTGTCGGGTTCAATGGCGAGCACGATGGCCTTCACCTTGTCGCCCTTCTTCAATACTTCCGAGGGATGCTTTACCCGTTTCGTCCAGCTTAAATTGCTGACGTGAACCAGGCCATCAATGCCGTCTTCGATTTCAATAAACGCGCCGAACTCAGTCAGGTTGCGCACCCGGCCTTCGACGGTCGTGCCGACCGGGAACTTATCGTGCAGCGAGTCCCACGGATTAGCCGCCAGTTGCCGCATTCCCAGCGAAATGCGCCGCTCCTGCGGATTGACGTTCAGCACGACGCAATCCACCGTGTCACCGACGCTTACCAATTTCGAAGGATGCTTCATGCGCTTCGACCAGGTCATTTCGCTAACATGCACTAACCCTTCGATGCCTTGTTCCAACTCTACAAAAGCGCCGTAATCCGTGACGCTGATCACTCGCCCACTAACATGCGCGCCCACGGGATAACGATGGGACGCATCCAACCACGGATCCGGCGTGAGTTGCTTGAAACCGAGCGAAACCCGTTGCTTCTCTTTGTCAAATTTCAGCACCTTGACCTGGATCTGGTCGCCGACGTTTACCAGTTCGCGCGGGTGTGTGAGCCGCCCCCATGACATGTCGGTGATGTGCAGCAGACCATCGATTCCGCCTAGATCCACGAATGCACCGTACTCAGTGAGGTTCTTGACCACTCCGGTCAAAGCCGCGCCCTCTTCCAGATGCTCCAAGGTCTTTGACTTCTTGGACTCCTGGTCCTGCTCGAGAATCTGTTTGCGCGAGACCACTATGTTGCCGCGCTTCTTATTCAGCTTAATAACCGCAACCTCCAGGGTCTGTCCCTTCATGCCGTCAAGATTGCGCACCGGTCGAAGGTCCACTTGTGACCCAGGCAGGAAGGCGCGCGCCCCCAGAATGTCGACGGTGAGACCCCCCCTGATGCGATCAATGACCACTGCCTTGATGGGCTTCTTCTCGTTGTAGGCGTGCTCAACCTCATCCCAGGCACGCAAGCGTTGTGCTTTTTGATGGGAGAGATTGATGTAGCCTTCCTCGGTCTCCCCCTTATCGCGCATCACATCGATTTCATCGCCGGGCTGAACCTTCGGCTTGCCCTCATGGTCAAGCACTTCGGCCAAGGGCAACATGCCCTCGGACTTGGCGCCAATGTCAACGACGACGTGAGTGGGAGTGAGCTTCAGCACAGTGCCTTTGAGGACGTGGTCCTCGCTGGTCTGCTGTTCCTCTACTTCCGTGGTGAACGTTTCAAGGGCGGTTGCGAAGTCTTCGGTTGAAGTAGTCATGGGTTGTTTGTTGTCGTCTTGGGCTGGCTGCGGCGGCTGCGGAGTGTCCACACGATTGGCCGAGCCCTCATCCGAGGCCGCGACTGGTTCATTTTCGGTTTGAACGGAGATCGCGGAATCCAGATTGTGGGCGGTATTGTCGTCGTACAAGATCTTTGCCTCTCGCTGGTGTACCACGCACTTAGTGCGGGATGGATGCGGATTGGTTGGCAGACTGCTGTGTGATTCTTAGGTTGTGATGGGCCCGTCCTGGCGAACGGACTTGAACAATCCCAGCGGTCGGACGTTCTCAAACAAACCCGCGTCCAAAGGGAACTCTTCGACTATAACAACCGCTTGCAAACAGTGTCAAACCCCGAAAATCAGGATTACAGGCCTACAATTCAGCTTTTTAATACTTTGTCTACATATCTTTTCCCCCAGGGCTTCTTTGATGCGATTTTCGGACCCTTCGTGACGAATTTGCCCATCGCCGGAGGACAAATCCTCTCTGGTGTGAGTGTTGTTAGCAAGTTAAAATGTCCGGTTTTCTTAGCACGTGACTTGTCCGGTTTGAGTTAAATGACCAGCAGCAGTCGGGGCTGTGGGAAAGTGGGAATCCAGCGCCT
>QIAP01000254.1 GCA_003225075.1 Acidobacteriota bacterium
TGGTCGGCGTATTGATCGCGTGGGGCTTCGCTCTGGTTGGCACAATCGTGATTCTGAAGATTACTGACCTGGTGACGGGGTTCCGCACGAGCGAAGAGCAGGAAGTAGACGGCCTGGACGTGACACAGCACGGCGAAGAAGCTTATTACTTAGAGTCTTAGAAAATGTGATTGTGGGGACGCGGGCGGAGGGCGAGACAGATTATCCATGATGAAACTGGAAGCCATCATTCAGCCATCACGGTTTGAATCGGTGAAAGACGCGCTGCGCGAAGTGGGCATTGAGGGAATGACCGTCACGGAAGTGCGTGGTCATGGCCGGCAGAAAGGGCACACCGAGGTGTACCGCGGGCGAGAGTATACAGTGGACCTGCTGCCGAAGATCAAGCTGGAGATGGTGCTGCCCGACAAACTGGTGAACACGGTTGTGGACACAATACTGAAGGCCGCCAAGACAGGGAAGATTGGCGACGGTAAGATATTTTTGTCACGGGTGGAGGAAGCGATACGCATTCGCAATGAAGAACGCGGCGAAAGCGCGCTCTGACGTCGTGTCAACCGCCGCCCGATCCGGTCTTCCCCCGGAACAGCCTACTGCAAGGAAAATGCCAGGGCCTGCAAAACCGTTAAACGTACTCGCGCCGCAGGTGGAAGCGGAACGCCAGCGCATTCGCTCGAGGTTCGATACAGGAGCGACGGCAAGAGAGACGCTACGCGGACTGTGCGAGCTTGCGGACAACACTATCCGGCTGATCTTCGGCGACGTAATGAAAATACACGAAACGCCGAACGAAGGCTTGGCGCTTTTGGCACTCGGCGGGTACGGCCGCAGGATGCTGTTCCCCTTCTCTGATTTGGACATATTGTTTTTGTTTGAAAACGAAAAAACCGAGGAGGAATTCCGGCCTTTCATATCTGAATTTTCCCGCACCATGTGGGACCTGGGATTCCGCGTCAGCAGCGCAGGGCGAACGATCGATGAATGCAAGCGAATCGAAGAGGACAATGCGGAGTTTCATCTGGCGCTTCTCGATCGAAGATTCCTTTCTGGGGACCAGGAACTGTTCGACAAACTAGACAATCGCGTCCTTCCACCTTCGGAAAAGCAGTCAAGATCATTCCTGTTTTCACAATTGCACCGGCTGACGAAAGAACGGCTGGCGCGCTACGGAAACACGATCTTTCATCTGGAACCGAACGTGAAGGAGGCGCCCGGAGGTCTGCGCGACTACCAGGCGGCATTCTGGCTGCGGCAGATTCTAGGTGACCGGCCGGACTTGCGGGGATCAACCGCGGCGGATGAAGAGATGGCGGCGGACGCCGTCGAATTTCAGAGTTCGATTCGATGTTTGCTGCATTACGGCAACGCACGCAACGATAACACGCTGACCTACGAAATGCAGGAAGAGGCAGCGAAGCGTTCGCTGGCCGTGCGAGATGGAATTGAGCGAAACGCGGCGGAATGGATGCGGCTTTATTTTCGGCATGCGCGCACTCTGAATCGTCAATTGCTCCGATATCTCGATCAGAAAATGGCTCAGCCGGTTTCGCTGCGAGAGCGGCTATTTAGCGCTGCGAGAAGTGTGGCGCGGCCCGAACACTTACCGAGCGGCGCGCATTTCGCGATTCGCAGCGGACAGTTTGAAATTCTTGATCAACCCGCGCTGGCTGACCGTTCCATTATCTATTCGCTTTTCACGGAGGCGGCGCGGACCGGAACGATGTTGAGCCGCGATGCCGAACGCGCCATTAACTACGTGGTGTCGCATTCGGAACTGCCGGCGCGAAATCTGGTGATGAGCTGGGACACGCTCAAAGAAATTCTTGCAGCGGACTATCCCGGCATGGCGCTGCGACCCATGCATCGACTGGGGATATTGATGGAAATCCTGCCGGAGCTGCGCGCGATCGATTCGCTGGTAGTGCGTGATTTTTATCCGCGACCTGCTGATTTTCGCGCTGCTGCTGCACGACACGGGCAAGGGAATGGCGGTGGAAAATCATGTACAAGGAAGTTTGACGGCGCTGGCAAGCGCGGCATCACGGCTTGAACTGCTGCCTGAAGAAGAAGCCGAAGTGCGATTTTTAATCGAGCATCATTTGGACATGTCCGCAACTGTGCAGCGGCGCGATATTTTTGATCCCACAACGGTTTCGGCGTTCGCCGCCACGGTGGGAACGCTCGAGCGATTGCAGCGATTGTGCCTGCTGACGTACGCGGACATTCACGCGGTGAATCCGGAAGCGTTAACCCCGTGGAAAGCGGAGATGCTCTGGCAACTTTTCGTGGCCACAGCGAACCACTTGAGCCGCAGCCTCGATCGCGACCGCTTGCACGCTTCGGACGAGAATTCGCTGCTGGAGCAGATTCATACCGCAGCGGGCGGCGCGCCAAGGGCCGAAATCGAGCGATTTTTGGAAGGTTTTCCGCGCCGCTATCTGGCGGTGCACTCAGCCGCCGAAATTGCGGGACATTTCACGTTGTACCGAAAACTTGGCAGCGCGCCTTTGCAGACAGAGCTGAAAGCGGAGCGCCACGGATTTTCGCTGACGTTGCTGACGGCTGATCGTCCGCGACTTTTCTCAACCATCGCCGGCGTGCTTGCAGCGTGGGGCATGAACATTATCAAGGCCGATGCCTTCGCGAACGCGGCCGGCGTGGTGCTCGATACGTTCCACTTCGCCGATCTGCACCGCACACTGGAATTGAATCCCAGCGAAGTCGACCGTTTTCAGAAGAGTCTTTCGGACGTGTTGAGCGGTAAAGCGGCGCTCGAACCATTGTTGCAAAGCCGCGAATCCGCTAGCCGCGCGCGTCCCCCGAAAGTTGCGGTTTCGACCGCTGTCAATTTCGACGACGCAGCGTCCACTCACAGTACGCTGCTTGAAATCGTTACGCAGGATCGGCCGGGGTTGCTTTACGACATGGGTGCCGCGCTGGCGCGGCTCGATTGCAATATCGAAGTCGCCCTGATTGATACGGAAGGTCAGAAAGCGATTGACGTGTTCTATTTAACGTCGCGGGGAAAGAAACTCGACGCGCAGAAACGGGAAGTCTTGCGCGAAGTGCTCGAAGGAACCATCGGTTAAATTCCCACCTGGTAGCAATTCTCGCTAGAATCTAGCCAATCATGCAGGCATCACTCGGAGAGTAAATTGACTTCATTTCCGTCCAAATCGCGCATATTTGCGCTTGCCACGGGGTGCCTGGTTTTGGCACTCGCCACGGCATCGCAGAACCAATGGTTCCGCGATTGGAAACGTGTAAGCGAAACG
>QIAP01000088.1 GCA_003225075.1 Acidobacteriota bacterium
GGAAAGCAGGAGCAGAGGAGAGCGTTCCTGCCGCAGAACTGTTAAGGATGATCTTCTCATTCAGCCGTACCGAGACCTGGCGCTCTGCGCCAGCCTTGCCGGAATGACGCAAATCTTCCAGCGCGGCCGATTCGGTGCCTTTTCCGCTCTCCAGCCTGGCGGCCAAACCGTGAGCGATCGCTGAGTTGGTGGCCTCCAAACTCTTCAGTTCTGAGTTGAGCCCGGTGGTCACGATGAAGGTGGCGAACTGTCCGGCAAACAAATAAAACGAACCTAGTACCAGCGCCACCAGCAGAGCCACCGGGATCACACCGATGAACATGTAGGTAACAATGAGGCGATTCCGCAGTCGCCAAAGCAATTTTGTCTTGAGCCAGCGGAAGGCCAACATGCAGAACAGGACGATGGCGGCAAAGCTTAGAATGCTTACCCAGCCGCCCAAGCTACTGCCCCATGACAATTTGAAAAACTTTAGCACTTCCTGCAGCAGGAACAGGAGCAGGTCCAACGCGAACAGATACCACGCACTGCGTGCCAGGCGCCCGGTGGGCCATAGTCCATGTTCGGATAACCTGCGGCGCAGATCGTGGTACGAAGCTGGCATACCGACTTTGATTATAGATGTCAGTTACCGGTCGCACTGTCAAAGGTTAGCCTGATGCCGGAAACCCAACGCTGTTAAAATCCCGCCGTGCCTCCCATAAATCCAGTGATCCTGTTCTGTGTGGCCCTGGCGAGTCTAGCTTGGGCGCAGCAACCCGCCCACCCACCCGTAAAGGTGAACGTCATTAACGTATGCGCGCCATCGCCGGATGAGCAGAAAGAAATCACTTCCGCTCTGGCGCGCGTACCGAAGCAACCGCTGTTCAGCGCGGATTTCGAAATCGACCGGGGACGATCTACACTTTCCGAAAGCCCCGCATTTCTACAAGCCGGGGAGAGCGCGCAGATGTCCGCTCCAAACTCAACCGCAACCTACGTGCGCATCCGCCGCGAATTTTCTGTACAGGCCTTGTTCAGTACGGTGCAGTATTCGTTCAGTGTGGATCCAAAGAACATGGTAGAGACTATGGTTTTTCGCGTTCGTGACCCCAAGGAGCTAATGCAGCTCTCCATTGAAGATAGCGCCTCAGCCGTTGCCAGCGCCGCCGCAATGTTGACGGCGGATACCCCGGCGAGCCGCATCAAGCTGGAGCGCTTCGGCAAATCGTCGGTGGTGCTGGCTCGCTGCTCGGCTGCCGAAAACGGTCCGCCGCCGGATCAGAGCGCATATCAACCGCAATTTCAAAGCGCGTCGGCGATTCTGGCAAACTACCGGGGTCTGCTTGGCGCCAGGCGCACGGTACCGGAAGAACTGGCGCGGATCAGCGGCTTCGACAGGGCGGGGACGAAAGCGGCTACCAAACCGGCCGCGAAGACACATGAAAAGAAAAAACCGGACACGTTGAAAAGATGACTACAGCTCGCTGCTGAATCCAAATCAACGCCCAGCAATCTAAAACCTGCACGTTAATTGCAAATATGGAAGACTCAGTACGCAACGTCGTCATCATGGGTTCCGGCTGTGCCGGACATACCGCGGCGCTATATGCTGCACGCGCCAATCTGAAACCGCTGGTGTTAGAAGGGCATGAGCCCGGTGGACAACTATCGCTAACGACATTGGTTGAAAACTTTCCTGGCTTTCCTGAGGGTATTCTCGGTCCGGAACTGGTCGAGAACATGCGTAAGCAAGCAGCACGTTTTGGGGCGGAATATCGTATAGGCCACGTGGTCTCGGCCGACTTGAGCAAGCAGCCTATTACCGTAACTGTCGGGAAAGAAACGATTCGCACCCGCACCCTGATCATCGCCACCGGAGCTTCGGCACGCTGGCTAGGTCTGCCTAACGAACAGGCCCTGATCGGTCACGGAGTCTCGTCCTGCGCCACTTGCGACGGATTTTTCTTTTCGGGAAAGGAGATCGCCGTAATAGGCGGCGGCGACTCAGCCATGGAGGAAGCACTATTTCTCACGCGCTTTGCCAGTAAAGTCACACTGATCCACCGTCGTGATCAATTTCGCGCGTCCAAAATCATGTTGGACCGTGCCCGCCAACACCCCAACATCGAGTTTCTTACTGACACCGTTGTTGAGGACGTTCACGATCCCTCCAGGAAGGAAGTCACTGGGTTACAGCTGCGCAATATGAAGACTAGCAAGAGTTGGGATTTCCCTACCAGCGCAATGTTTCTAGGAATCGGACACATTCCTAATGCCAAAATGTTCGAAAGACAACTGGAGACCGATCAGGATGGTTATCTGAAGACGCATGATTACGTCCTTACGCGCGTGCCCGGAGTCTTCGCCTGCGGGGACGTCCAGGATCGTCGCTATCGCCAGGCGATCACCGCCGCCGGAACGGGATGCATGGCAGCCATCGAGGTGGAGAAGTTTTTGGAAAAGCAGGGACATTAGTGCTCACCGCCGTGAGGCGTGACCTTACTGGTTTGGTCACTAATGACTGCTGGAAGCTGGCCGCTGATCGCAGCAGAGTTCTGACAGGAACCGATCCGTAACCGCCAATCGATAAGAACTGGAAGCAGGAGCCTTCTTGATGAACTATCGCACCCTCGGACAAACCGGACTCAAAGTCAGCGAAATTGGATTTGGCGCCTGGGCCATCGGTGGAACCAGCGAAGCCGCCGGCACACAATGGGGATGGGGCGAAACGCCCGAGAAGGATGCCATTTCCGCCATTCGGCGGGCGCGCGAATTAGGTGTGAATTTTTTCGATACTGCGGACGTGTACGGCAACGGCCGTAGTGAAGAACTGCTGGGTAAGGCGCTATCGTCAGAGTGGGACAAAGTTTATGTGGCGTCTAAAGTCGGCAATGTTGTACGCAATGGCGTCGGCATGAAGGATTGGAGCCGCGAGCACATCGTTCGCTCTTGCGAGGCCAGCTTGAAGCGGCTGAAGAAGGATGTCATCGATCTTTACCAGCTTCACAATCCTGAGGTGCGCGACATCCAGAAGGGGGATTGGCCGGAAACCCTTGAACTGCTCCAGAAGCAAGGAAAGATTCGCTGGTACGGTGTCTCGGTATTTCTTCCCGAAGAGGGTATGGCCGTGCTGGAGCGCGGCAAAGGACAAGTCATCCAACTTGCTTACAACGCACTGCGCCTCGAAATGGAGGAAAAAGTTCTGCCGTTGGCCAGGAAGAAGAACGTCGGCATTATCGCCCGCGTACCGCTTTATTACGGGATTCTGGCCGGAAAATTCAAACCAGATACCACTTTCCCCACAGACGACCACCGCTCGCACACGCTGCCCCCTGAGACCATGCGCGAACTGGTGCCAAGTGCCGATCGACTCAGAAAAATTGCCGGCGTCGCTTCCGGCGACTCCGCCGGGTTTGCCCAGTGGTCGCTGAAATTTATTCTGGCCAACCCGGCAGTCTCAACCGTCATTCCCGGAGCCCGCAACCCGCAACAGGCGGAGAAGAATGCCAGCGCCTCCGATGGTCGCCCGCTTCAGAAGGATCAGGTCGAAACCGTCCAAAAACTTTGGCGAGATGATCCCTACTTGCGCGAGTTGCGCACCGGACTGTGAGTAATTGCCAGGATTCGGGTTGAAATCTGCTGGAGGGGCGGTTCTTTCTAACCGAGCGCAGTTGCACAACTGCATGTTCAGCGGTCCCGAGCTATACAGCCAAAGAAAGCGAGTACACGGCGGAGAGCGACTAGCGACTGGCGGCTCTCCCTGTTAACATCACGGCGGAATGGTGTTGCGGAGCTCCAAAAGAAAAATTACCGGTGGAGTGCGAAAGGCGGGACGCAGAGTCTCACCACGTGAAGGCCATGAGAATGCCGAGCTGGTAATCATCACCGGCATAAGCGGGTCGGGGAAGGCGTCGGCGCTGAAAGCGTTTGAAGACCTTGGTTACTACTGCGTGGATAATCTGCCCGTGGAACTCATTCCACGTTTTGCCGAACTCGCAGTACAGTCTGCAGAAATCCGTCGTACCGCTCTGGTGGTAGACGTCCGCGAAGGCTCCAGCCTCGATCAACTTCCCGGCATCCTGAAGTCAGTCAAGAGGATGATCCCTACTAAGGTTATTTACCTGGAAGCCAGTGATGCCGCGCTGGTTCGACGGTTCAGCGAGACACGCCGTCCGCATCCGCTGGGTATTGACTCGCCGGTCAAGGCTTCGCTAGAAACTGAGCGCCGTCATCTCAAACCCATTCGGGCGATTGCTGATTTGGTGATCGACACTTCCAAATTCAATGTTCACGAATTGCGCTCTTACGTTACTGACCGTTTTCGCAAGCAGTCCGCGGCCAACAATATTCTGGTTTCATGCGTGAGTTTTGGGTTCAAGCACGGTGTGCCCGAGGATGCAGATCTGGTCTTCGATGTGCGTTTCCTGCCCAACCCGCATTTCGTGCCCGAATTCCGGGGACTTACGGGCCGCGACGCCAAGGTGGCCAAATACATCCGGTCATTTCCTCAAACACCGGAATTCATCAATCGCATCTCCGATCTCTTGGTCTACCTGCTGCCGCACTACATACGTGAAGGCAAAAGCTATCTCACGATTAGCTTCGGTTGCACCGGCGGGCAGCATCGTTCAGTAATGATTGCGGAAGATGTCAGCAAACGCCTGCGCAAGGCAAAGTATCGGGTGAAAGTCGTACATCGGGATAGTCCGGGATAGCATGATTGAATGCTCAATGGACTGCCCGGAGCCGCGCAGTTCCAGTAAAATAACCGTCTTGGCCGCATTCCATGAGCATTTCGATCCCAGCCGGGTTGCCGTCCGGACTCGATTCAGTTCAGCGGGAATACCTATGCGACAACTGACCCGCCTGGTGCGGTACGTGGCGCCGTACTGGTGGCAATTGCTGTCATCGCTCGTTCTGATGGCTGCGGTTGGACTGCTGGATGCTTTCCGCGTGCTGCTCATCGGTCCGATTTTCGACCGCGTGCTGAATCCGGCAGCGCAATCGCGCGATATTCAATTGTTTAGACTTCCGTGGACGGGCCGGGAGATCCACCTCCAACAATTCGTACCCTCACACTTCCAGAATCCTTGGACGGTCGTGGCTTTCGCACTGATCGCGGCCACGGTACTCAAAGGGATTTTCGATTACGCTGGCACGTACCTGGTGAATTATGCCGGTTTCGGCATGATTACCGATCTTCGAGATGATCTTTACAACGCGATCCTACGGCGCTCTGCGGCGTTTTTCCAGACGCACACGACCGGCTCGCTGCTCTCCACCATCATCAATGACATTGAACGGGTGCAGTTTGCCATGTCCAGTGTGCTGGCGGAGTTCCTCCAGCAGTTGTTCACTCTGATCTTTGTCGCCGCTGTAGTGGTTGTTCTCGGGGGCAAACTAGCCTGGGTATTGGTCTTGTTTCTGCCGGCGATTATCTATTCCGCAGGAAAAATCGGTGGTCGGGTACGCCACACCACGCGGCGCGGCCAAGACAAACTGGCGGATATCCAAAACATTCTCCACGAAACCATCACCGGAAACCGCATTGTGAAGGCATTCGGGATGGAAGGATGGGAAATAGCGCGATTCCGTTTGGCGGCGCGGCGCCTGTTCCGAGCCAATCTTCGCTCAGTTGCGGCGGCAGCGATCAGTTCACCGCTGATGGATATCTTCGGTGCGGTCGCCATCGCAATGCTGTTGCTCCTGGGACGAGATGAGATTAATCATCACATCTTTACCGCAGGCACCTTCCTCGCTTTCATCGTGGCGGTATTCAAGCTTTACGATCCGGTACGCAAGTTCGCGCTCTTTTACAACAATTTTCAGCAGGCGCTGGGTGCATCGTCGGAATTGTTCAAATTCATGGACACGGAAGACGACGTTCGAGAGAATCAATCTCGAGGTCAAAGCCGGTGAAGTGCTGGCGGTGGTCGGTTCGAGCGGAGCGGGAAAAAGTACCCTGGTACATCTGATCCCTCGCTTTTTCGACGTGACGTCCGGGCGTCTACTAATTGATGGCCGCGATGTCCGCGATACTACACTTGCATCTTTGCGTTCGCAGATCGGCATCGTGACTCAGGAAACGGTACTGTTCAATGACACGGTGCGCAACAACATTGCCTACGGACAGCCGCATGTTTCACAGAAAGACGTGCAAGCGGCAGCCCAGGCGGCGATGGCCCATGACTTCATTATGGAACTGCCCGCAGGCTATGAAACGATGATTGGGGAGCGTGGGGTGCGTCTCTCGGGAGGCGAGCGGCAGCGCCTTGCAATCGCGCGCGCCATCCTGAAAAATGCGCCTATTCTGATTCTGGACGAGGCCACTTCGGCCTTGGACAGTGAGTCGGAGGCGCTGGTGCAGTCGGCGCTGCAAAACCTTATGGCCGGACGTACGGTGTTTGTCATTGCCCACCGGCTCTCGACAGTGCGGGGGGCGGATCGGATCCTGGTGCTGGAAAATGGCACTATCAGTGACATCGGCGCTCATGAAGAGTTGATGACCCGCCTGGGCATCTACCGTCGACTCTATGATCTGCAATTTGTGGAACTGGAAGCGCCCAAGGTTCCGGCGTTGCCGGCGAATCATTAGACAGGGATAAAAATGCCTATCCGCTCCATGACGGGATTTGCGCAGGTAAGAGGCCAGCTCAACGGCGGTTTGAGTTTTACCCTCTCCTTGAAGTCGGTCAATCATCGCTTTCTTGATCTGCACTTTCGCATGCCATCGGAGAAAGATGCTCTGGAAATGAAATTGCGCCGATTGCTGAAAGAAAGAATGGCGCGTGGGCACGTCGAGCTCATGTTGAATCTGGAGCGCGCTGCACCCGACATTTTTGCCCTAAACCGGCAACTGGTGGGAGGGTACATCCAGTCATTCCGGGCGGCTGCGGCAGAGTTCGGCTTGGCGGCTGAGCCCGATTTGAACGTGATCTTGCGCATACCAGGAGCGATGGATGCCGCGTCAGTCCCATCTGACGGCGACGATCTGGGAAACGCCGTTGTGGAGAAAATAGAAGAGGCGCTGGCCAGGCTCAATGAGATGCGCGAAGAAGAAGGCCGTGGCATTGAACGTGAACTGCGGGAGCGCATGGCCCATCTGCTGAAAGCCAGCAAGGGTGTGGAGAAGCACCGCCGGGCAGTGCTCGAGACTTACGTAGAAAAATTACGGACCCGCATGCAGGAACTCATCGGCGCGCATGCCGATGAGGAGCGCATTCTGCAAGAAGCCGCCCTGTTGGCCGACCGCAGCGACATTCAGGAAGAGGTCGTTCGCCTGGACACGCACGTGAAGCACTTTGTTGGCTTGCTGGATGAAGGCGGCGAGGTCGGCAAGAAACTCGATTTTCTTCTGCAAGAGATGAATCGCGAAGCCAACACTTTGCTTTCGAAGACTTCAGGCTTGGCCGGCGAAGCCTTGAAAATCACAGAAATGGGATTGGCGATGAAAGCGGAGATCGAGAAATCGCGCGAGCAAGTGCAGAACGTCGAATGAGTCTGGTTTACATCATCTCGGCGCCCTCAGGCTCGGGGAAGTCGACGTTGGTCAATGAGCTGCGGAAGTTGGTTCGCGACTTGGTTTTTTCGATTTCCTACACTACCCGGCTGCCACGGGGTAGCGAGCAAAATGGGCGGGAATATTTTTTCATTTCGAGGCCGGAGTTCGAAGCCATGATCCGCAGTGGCGACTTCCTGGAATACGCCGAGGTTTTCGGAAATTATTATGGAACAGCGCGCAGTTTTCTGGTGGAGGCCGAACGAAAAGGGTACGATTTGCTGCTCGACATTGACGTGCAGGGTGCGGAACAGATCAAAAGAAAAATCCCCCAAGCAGTAAGTATTTTCATCTTGCCTCCAGACCGAAAAACATTGGAGTGGCGACTTAAGAATCGTAGCCTCGACGGGGAAGATGTGATCCGGCGGAGGCTCGCAACCGCCAGCCGCGAGATTGAGAATTACCCCAAATACGACTATATTCTGGTGAACGACCGCCTGGAGGAATCTACGGAGGCGCTGAGAGCCATTGTGCTGTCGGAACGCCTTCGGCATTCAGGCACCAAGCGATCCGAAGATGAAATCAGGCTAAGCGAAATGGCCGGGCGCTTCCGGTTGGACAATGTTCAAGAGCGGGTGCGGCCCATTGTTGCATCGTTCGCGAAACCCTTGGCCCAGGGCGAAGACTAAAGCAGCGGGGGAGATACAACCATGAAGTTGATGGACGGGTTCGACAGTAACTACAGATACATTCTGGTCGCGGCGCGGCGCGCGCGACAGTTGCAAGGCGGCGCTCCGCCGGTCATTGATACTCATTCGCGCAAGCCCTGCCGCATCGCCCAGGACGAAATCAGGGCGGGCAAAGTAAAGTGGGTCATCCCGGAAATGCCCAGGCCGGCAGCGGAAATTGCCAACGAGTTGCTGGACAAGGCACTGAACAAAGACTGATTGCGGAGTCCGCAATTTCCGGCGAAAGAAGTTCTTCATGAAGATTGCCCTGGGCATCAGCGGCGGAATTGCAGCCTACAAGGCGGCTGAAATCGTGCGCCTGCTGCAGGATCGCGGAGTTCGCGTGCAGGTCATTATGACCCGCTCGGCACAGGAGTTTATTCGACCGTTGACGTTTGCCGCGCTCTCCGGGGAAAAAGTAATCACCGACATGTTCGCTGCCGAGAGCGCGCCTCCAAATATTGACTCCGCCATAGAACATATTTCGGTTGCGCAATCCATAGATGCGTTATTGGTCAGTCCCGCAACCGCCGACGTCATCGCCAAATTCGCTCAGGGTATCGCCAACGACTTTCTCACTACACTTTATCTGGCTGCAACCGTGCCCGTCGTGGTAGCTCCAGCCATGAACGTGAACATGTGGAACCACGAGGCCACGCAGGTAAATGTTGAAATTCTAAGAAAACGTGGCGTGAAGATCGTGGAGCCTGATAGTGGATACCTGGCGTGCGGCATGGTCGGCCAGGGGCGGCTGGCGGAAAACAGCAGCATCGTCGCAGCTTTGATGGAAGCGCTCGGAGCGCAACAGGATCTGACGGGTGAAACCGTGCTGATTACAGCCGGGCCGACGCGCGAAAAGATCGACCCCGTCCGCTATCTCACCAACCGCTCAAGTGGGCGAATGGGGTACGCCATTGCCGAAGCCGCATTGCGACGCGGCGCACGCGTACTGCTGGTCAGCGGACCAACGGGTCTCACGCCGCCAGGAGCGGCGGAGACAACAAAGGTCGAATCTGCCGCGGAGATGCGCGAAGCCGTTATGAAGCTGCTGCCACAGTCCACCATCGTGATTAAGACGGCAGCGGTTTCCGATTACCGGCCCAAAGAGCCCGCCACACAGAAGATCAAGCGCAAGGGGCCGATGTCACTTGAACTGGAGCCGACCGTCGACATCCTGGCCGAGATCGCGCGTTCCAGAGAGTCACAGATTGTTATCGGCTTTGCTGCCGAGACTCAGAATGTTTTAGACAATGCGCGTAAAAAGCTGACTGCGAAGGCGCTGGATGCGATCGTAGTGAATGATGTTTCCCGCGAGGGAGTTGGGTTTGATTCCGAGCGGAACGCCGTCACCATTATTACCCGCGACGAGGTGATCGAAGTCCCCGAGACCACGAAGTGGGACGTTGCGCAACGCGTCCTCGATCAGGCAGCGCATCTGCGCAGCCACACTCGCGCGGCTGTGAAGGCGACAAATTAGGAATGCTTCCTCTCGATTCCGAGCTCAGACGTGCGCTGGCCGAACGGATTCGATACTACAACGAGCTCGGGATCTACGATTTCTACCGCCGCGAAAGCCAGCTCTCAGAGTCGCCTACCTGCCCACGTATATCCCAGTCAGAACAACGAGAAGAAATGACGCCGAGAAGATCTGCCGTTGCCGTCTCAATTCCGCCCGATGCCGATGAAAGTGGGTTCAATACATCATCCGCCAGGCTGGAGTATGGCACCAACGATCCAGCACAAGCGTTGCGAATCATTCGTGAGGATCTCGGCGATTGCACTCGCTGCGTCCTGCATAAACAAGGGCGTAAGCAGATCGTTTTTGGTGTGGGCAATCCCCGCGCCGAGCTTATGTTCATCGGCGAAGCTCCGGGAGCTGACGAAGACCAACAGGGCGAGCCGTTCGTAGGTCGGGCTGGGCAACTGCTTAACAACATGATCAAGGCGATGGGACTGCGCCGTGAAGACGTCTACATCGCGAATATTATTAAGTGCCGTCCGCCCGGGAACCGTACGCCCGAACGCGAGGAGTGTGAAACCTGCTCACCGTTTCTGATGCGTCAGATCGCGGCAATCAAACCCAAGGTGATCGTGGCGCTGGGAGCCGTCGCTGCCAAGACTCTGCTCGCAATCAATGCTCCCATGTCGGATTTGCGCGGCCGATGGTATGAGTTCAAGCCGGCAGGTACACGCAGCAACGACCCTTCCTGGAGCAGCGCAAGATTGGCAGTCACTTACCATCCAGCATTTTTGCTGCGCGACCCCCGCCAGAAGAAGGAAGCCTGGAAAGATCTCCAGATGGTGATGAAGGACTTGGGTCTCACCGCGCCGGCAAAGACTCCAGAGTAGTCTCTTCAAACTGTGTCTTAACCATAGGTGCGGTTATTCATAGTTTGTCATCCTGAGCGTAGCGGAAACTTCGCAACGCGAAGTTCCCGCGAAGTCGAAGGATCTCAATCGCCACGTAACTTTCATAGATTGGCTTTCGCACCCCCCGAATCCAGCGCGGCCCAGAATCACAACTACGTCCCCGCTGATATCCTTCCCACAGCATGCCCGAATTCTGCGATGTTGCGCTCCCGGTGCCCCTCGACACCGCTTTCACCTACCACATCCCGGATGGCCTCGAGCCGGTGGTCGGCGGGCGGGTGTTGGTGCCCTTTCGGCAGCAGCGCATGTCTGGCATCGTCGTAGACGCACATAATCGCCAGCCTTCGGTAAAAACCAAGGATATTCTCAACGTTCTTGATGTCGCTCCTGTGCTCGACGACTCGCTCATGCGCCTGGCCAGGTGGATTGCGGATTACTATCTCGCGCCTTTGGGAGAAGTATTTCGCACCATGCTGCCTCTCGGCGCGGAATTCAAACGCGCTATCGCCTATCGCATCACGGAGGAAGGTCGTCTCGCACTTCACCAGGCAGGCATGTCGGGATCGTCGGCGCGGTCGCGCCGGACTCCGGAAGAACAACTGACAGAATTTCGTGTTCTCGATTATCTGGGTGCCCGCGACACGGTCCGCGAGGAGAGCCTGCGGGCGGTGGCGCGAGTCAGCAAGACATTGCTCTCCGGGATGGGCCGCAAGAAATGGATCGTGCGCGAGGATTTCTCCGGTGTGCGTGATGCCACACGAACTGTGAAAGTCGCGATACTGAAATCCGCCGATTGCAAGCTCAATGAAAATCAGAGCCTGCTGGTCGATACCTTAGCCGCCGCGGGAGGCCGGGTCACCGTCGAAATTCTGCACACTTTGGATGTCCCACGCACCACACTCGGAACGCTGGTTAAGCGCGGACTGGTGGAGATTGCAGAAGAACCCGAGCAGTTTTCGGTCTCCGGCCTGAAGGCCAGGCGGTCACCATTTGACTTTCAATTCAACAGCGCGCAGCAGGGTGCCTTAAAACGCATTCGGGAAGCAGTCGACTCACGAACATTTTCCGGAATGCTGCTGCATGGTGTGACCGGATCAGGGAAAACTGCCGTATACCTGGCTGTCATGCGGGCCGTGCTCGAGGCCGGCCGCTCGGCCATTTTGCTGGTTCCTGAAATCGGCCTAACTCCGGCGATGGCTGCGGATCTACACCAGGTCTTTGGGAACGAAGTAGCAATTCTCCATTCTGCGCTCTCCGATCAGGAGCGCACCGAACAATGGCATCGCATTAAGCGAGGCGCGGCCCGCATTGTTGTAGGCACTCGCTCCGCCGTTTTTGCGCCGGTTGCCGACTTGGCGCTGATCATTGTGGATGAAGAGCAGGACTCATCCTACAAACAGGAAGAGACCCCTCGGTATCACGCGCGAGACGTAGCGGTAATGCGCGCCAAAATGGCGAATGCGATCGTGGTACTCGGATCAGCCACGCCATCACTCGAATCGTATTTCAACGCGAAAAAGAAGAAATATGCATTGGTCGAACTGCCCGACCGCGTAGAGCAGCGGCCTTTGCCAGAAGTTGAAATCATCGACATGCGGCAGGAGTTTCAGGAAACCGGACACGAACAGGTCATCTCGCGCAAGCTGACGGAGGAGATCAAAGAGCGCTTGAGCCGGCACGAGCAAGTGATGGTGCTGCTCAATCGCCGCGGATACTCACCTGTGGTGCTCTGCCGCACTTGCGGCAAAACGCTGGAGTGCAAGAACTGCGCCATCGCTCTCACCCATCACAAACGCGCCCGGAAAATGCAGTGTCACTACTGTGGCTATACCGCTCCCGTGCCGCAGCACTGCATTCATTGCGGCAGCGAATACGTGTATTTCCTTGGCACAGGCTCGGAGAAGCTGGAAGAGTTGCTGCATGGCCTGTTCCCCGAGGCGAGAATCGGTCGGCTCGATCGCGACACGGTGCGCGGGCGAGACGACTTCGAACGTATGCTCGCCGGAATGGATGCCGGAGAAATCGACTTGCTGGTGGGCACGCAGATGATCGCCAAAGGCCACGACATTCATAATGTGACGCTGGTCGGCGTGGTCGGAGCCGATATGGCGTTAGGTATGCCCGATTTCCGCGCCGCAGAGCGCACCTTTCAATTGCTCACACAAGTTGCCGGACGCGCCGGCCGTGGCGGGACACACGGCAAAGTCGTCCTGCAAACCTACTTCCCCGATCACTATGCGGTGCAGTTTGCCGCGAACCACGACTTCGCAGGCTTCTACGAAAAGGAACTTCGCTTCCGCAGTTGGATGCATTACCCGCCCTACAGCGCTCTGGCCAATGTCCTGGTACGCAGCAGCAAGTTGGATGAAGCTCTGCAATGGTCAGGTACGTTGGGCAAATGGTTCGAAAGAACCAGACATGAAGGGATTCGCGTGCTCGGTCCGGCCGCAGCCCCGATTCTGCGGCTGAAGCAAGATTATCGCTATCACTTTATCTTGAAGTCCGCGAGCCGGGAAAAACTAAATACGCTTTTACGAACCATGCTCGCCTATGCGGCGCAGCAAAAAATTCCGCGCACCCAGGTGATTGTCGATGTCGACGCGCTATGGCTGATGTGATGGCATCGCTTCTCCGCACAAGGATCGCGTCGGCGTGGTTACGTCAGCATCGGGATAGTCCGCAGACGGTCCGTCCAGCAAAGGATCCACTGGTTTGCCCCTAAGATTCACGTCGAGGAACGCAGCAATGTAGTCCCGAATTGCTGATACGGTTTTCTCCGTGCCCGCGGTGCCGGTCTTGATCACACCCTTCGCCAGCCAGACCGCATCGGTTGGCGTCACATGCTCGGAGGCCCGGAGATTGACGGCCAGTCGCGGGCCGCGTAGTTCTCCCCACAGGCGGCACTCATCTTCACCCCACTGCTCGCGACCTGCAGTCAGAATGAGGACAGGCTTCTTTGTCGCGCTGAAAACAGAATCCGGGACGACACCATCGATGAAGATGCCTGCCCGAAAGCGGGGCTCTTGTTGGAGGCTAAGGAGCGCAGTCAATCCGCCGATGGAGTGACCTGCTACGGCGACGCTGGCCATATCTAATTGCCCCAGGAACGGGCTCTGCGGGCTAGCATTTAGGCGCTCCAATTCATTCACAACGAATTTCAAGTCGCCCAGCCGAACCGAAACGGCGAAGGAAAATGCCTCCTCGTCATTTCGCACTGTCTTTCCAAGATGGCTTCCAAAAACGGATTTGACAAACCGGCCATCGGGAAAATCGACGGCTGTCGCCTCGTAGGTGTGATCCACCGACGCCACTACATATCCTCGGCTGGCTAGGTCCTCAAATAGAAATGTGTAATCGGTGAACGTGCCGGTATAACCATGTGTAAAGACAACTACGGGATGGGCACCTTCTGTAATCGGAGCATTCAGGCAGCTATTTGTCGTCAGCCGGGGCAGCGAGATTCCCAAGAGCTGAGAAAAGTAGTTCCAAACCATTGGTGGGGTATATTCCGCCGGCTTGCAGCCTCCAGCGACGGACGCCGGATACCAGAACCGCACCAGCAGATCCCGCTTGGCGCCGTTGGCTAGATAAGGATCGTCGCGCGTTGAATCCACCAACTCTATGACGCGCGTTCCGACCTTGCCAGGCCCGCTGGGGCGGGGCACGACGGACGTCTTTTTCGCGGCAAGAGCGGACTGTACGGCCAGGTTCAGGCTTGCCGTTGTAATACATTTGCCCCGAATAATAACGCAACCCTTGCCCGATAGACCCACCAGCTGGGGGCTGCCGGCACTATCGTCGGTGATAGAAACATTGGCGAAACGTGACCCTTTCACAGTTGGCTTGAAGGTCACGGTGATGCCGCAGGAGTTTCCGGTTCCAACGCTGGGGATACACGTGTTCGTCTGGAAGAAGTCACCGGGATCGGCTCCCGCGATATTGACGGCGCTGATGTTCAGCGTCCCAGCTCCAGTATTGGTAAGCGTGGTCGTCAGGGGCAGGCTGGTCGCACCGACGCGTACTGTGCCAAATGACAGGTTCGCTGGAACTAGCTTCACGGTGCCGACAGTGAGGGTGATGGTCGCGCCCGTGGTTTTGGTCGGGTCAGTGACCGAAGTCGCGGTAAGAGTCACCATGGCGTTAGCCGGTACTGTCGGGGGCGCAGTATAAGTAGTTGCCGCGCCGCTCCCCGTGCTGGCAGGCGCGACCGTCCCGCATCCCGGAGAACATGCGGTTGTGCCTTGCGTAAGCGCCCAGCTAACACCTTTGTTATTCGGATCATTGCCGACAGCAGCTGTGAACTTGGTGGCGTTTAACTGAGTGGTTGCGTTTACCGGGATGAGCGCGCTGCCCGGTGAAACCAAGACTGTGACAGCTAAGACCGTCACAATTGCGGACGCTGCCTTGGAAGTATCGGCGACTGAAGTGGCGGTGATGATCACGTCCAAGTCGCTCGGCGGCGGGGTCGAGGACGCAGTGTACGTAACAGCGGCCCCGCTCAGGCTCGAAGTGGGTGCGACACTGCCGCATGGCGCCCCAGAGCAGGACACGGTCCAGTTGACTCCCTGGTGGGATGGATCATTAGCCACAGTTGCCGTGATTGACGACGTGCCACCTATCTGCACCCTGGGAGGTTGAGGTCCATTGGTGATGGAAACTGCTATGGCCGGGACGGTGACAATGGCCGAACTCGACGCCAATGGGTCTGCCACTGAGGTAGCTGTGACGGTCACGGTCAAGTCATTCGCAGGTGGGGTGGATGGGGCGTTATACGTGACCGCAGTAGTTGTGGGATTGGTCAGAGATCCTGCGCCGGACGCGGGAGAGAGGCTCCAGGTTACTCCCTTGTGCGCAGGATCGCCCTGAACTGTCGCCGTAAAGGGTTGCGTGCCGCTCCCCTGCACTGTGGCGGTTGTCGGCGCGACGGAAACAACCACCGTGGGAACGGTGACGGTTACTGACGCCGACTTCGAGGTATCAGTCACTGAAGTAGCCGTAATGGTCACGACCAGTGCACTCGTCGGCGGGGTGTTCGGGGCGTGGTAGGTCACCGAAGAGGTGCTCGTATTGCTGAGGGTCCCTGCGCCCGACGCGGGGGATATGGCCCAGGTGACACCGCTGTTGGTTGGATCGTTGTTCACAACGGCGGTGATCGCCAGCGAGCCAGTTGCTTGCACTATGGCAGTGGTCGGGGACGCCGAAATCGTGATGGCTGAGACAGTGACGCTTGCAGCGCCTGACTTGGAGGTATTAGCGACGGCAGTAGCTTTGATGGTCACCGTCAAATCGCTCGGCGGCGGCGCGGTCGGAGCATTGTACGTTGCAGGGGCCCCACTCAAGCTCGAACTGGGTGACACGTTACCGCATTGCGAGACTCCGCACGATACAGACCAGGCAACGCCCTTGTTTGAGGGATCGCTGTTCACAGTGGCGGTGATCGGCACCATGCCCGCAGCCTGCACCGTAGGAATGGACGCGGAGACTGAAACCGTGATTGCGTCGTTTGGTGGTGGCGCAGCGATTGCTGGCCCGCCACCACAGCCGGTGATGAAGGTTCCCAAGGTCAACCCAAGGAGCGCAACGGCAAAATAGATTGTGCGTTTCACTGTGCCTCCGCAAGTCTGTAGTCGCGATGGCCGTGGACAACACGAACGATGTCTTCGAATCGAGCCGTACCGGGCTCAACAGCGCGGTGAACCACGGCGCTACTCTACTTCTTCTTCTGCGATTAGCACTCTGTCATGGGGCGGAGAAGAAGTTGATGATGACCGCGCCTTGAATCAGCCCTGCAAAAGGAAAGGATGCCTCTTAAGGATTAGAAATCGGGACCGCTTCTACGGCGCGCGCATTCTCTGCGCATCACAAGCACTTGTCAAGACAATTTCTGTGTCTAGTCTTGGGAATAGTAGCCGCCGAAAGGTTCGGACTAGCAACCCGTGGTACAAGTCGTGATCTTCACGCAACTTGCGGCCGCCGGCAAGTCCGTCGTCGTGACCCACATCGTCGGTTGTCGCTCGCGTTTGCGCTTGCCCATCGCCATGACCGCAGTATAGTACCGGCATCGACTGACCATTCATTCGTAGATGTCGACTCAGGACCTGGAGGGGACCGCGGTGGCGAAGCGAAAAATCATCGTTCACATCGCGACGAGTGCTGATGGTTACATCGCTCGACCTGACGGCAACGTCGACTGGCTGACGAATCGGCCGGCGCCGAAAGGTTTTTACGGCTTGCCAAAATTCATGCGCACGGTCGACGCGAAGATTCTCGGTCGAAAGACTTTCGACCTGAGCGTCAAGATGGGCGCGAACTTCAGCGCAAATGACGTGCACTACGTGTTCTCGCGTCAGCCGCCCCCTCCATCGGTCCCCGTCGGCGTCCGTTTCGTGACACAGCCGATTACTGCGTTCGCGAAACAGATGCGCGCTGAAGCCGGAAAGAATATTTGGATGATGGGCGGCGGCGAGCTCATCGGCTCCTTCCTCGATGAAGGGGCGATCGATGAGTTCATCATCAGCGTCATCCCGACGTTCATCGGCGAAGGCATACCGTTGATAGCGCCTCGACATCGACAGGTGCCGCTCCGCTTGCTGTCTGTGCAACGGTTCTCAGACGGCGTTGTCCAACTTCACTATCACCTGCGGCAAACGGCTGGATGACACCGCGCAAACCGTTTGAAGCAGCGCATACTTTCGCCACAGGCTGCTAGGGATTACGAGCCAATTTTGGTCGCTGCGTGAGACAAGTCTGCAAGTCAGTGCGCATTTGCTCCGTCAGGATCACCCCGCTCGTGATACCTGGAAATACCGACTGCTGACGGCTGAACGCCAGTCACTCGACAGCCGAAACCCGAAAACTGCTCTCTACCGTCCCGTCCGGATCCCCTGTACCACTACCCGCAGCGAGCTATGTGCGAAGGGCGCGGGCGTTAGCGTCAGGATCAGCATGATCAGTCCAAACACTGGCCGCAGCCCCGATTCTGCGGTTGAAAGCAAGATCATCGCTATCACTTTATCTTGAAGTCCGCGAGCCGGGAGAAACTAAATACGCTTTTACGAACCATGCTGGCCTATGCGGCGCAGCAAAAAATCCCGCGCACCCAGGTGATCGTCGACGTGGACGCGCAATGGCTGATGTGACCGGCGCCCTCCGCGCGAAAATGCCACTTGATTCGGCGCTATCCAGCATGACCTGGAATATAATTCTCGCCACTTTCATCTTCGGGAGTGTCTTCGAGAGTGGGTGATGGCCTCGCTTCGCATATTTGTTGCCGACGAGCATGAGATTGTGCGGCGCGGGACAATTTCGCTTCTGGCTTCTGAGCCCGGCTGGGAAGTTTGCGGGGAAGCTGGTGACGGGCAGGAGGCTGTCGCGAAAGTCGCACAGCTTAAACCCGACATCGTCCTGCTGGACATCGGCATGCCCAACATGAACGGGTTGGACGCAACACGCCAGATAGTGCATAACCCTCCATTTCCAAAAGTCATAGTTGTGAGCCCTACTGATGTGGAACAGCTTGTGCGTGAAGTACTGGACGCTGGTGTGCGTGGCTTTGTGCTAAAGACAGATGCTTCGCGGGACTTGGTCTCAGCAGTTGAGGCCCTGCAACACGGGCGGACCTTTTTTGCGCCCCGCGTTGCAGAATTTATAGTTCAGGGTTATCTGAAAGGCGGCAGCAAAGACTCGTCGGAGCCGTCCGTAAAGACGGTCCAGCCCGGAACCGGAGTTTTGGACGAAGCAGTCGCCTCGAGTGTAAGACAGGCGAACAAGTCCGGCGTGGCCCGCGCCGTAGCGAAGTACCTGGCGATAGCACTAATTCTGGCGGCGACTGCGACCATCGGGTGGTTCAGCTTCTATCGAGACTCAGCCCTGCAATTGCCGTTACTCGACAAAATGCGTGCCTACCTCGGGCTGAAAACGCCTCCGCCTCCCACCTCCAACGGCAACCCCGACACGAAAGTGTGGATTGACCTGCGCACCGCGCTCTACTACTGCCCCGGTGCATCTTCTTACGGTAAGACTTCTAAGGGGCGGTTCGCGAAGCAAAGCGATGCCAAGCAGGACCATTTCGAACCCGCCTCCGGTAAGATGTGTGATTGACCTGCTCTTCGCAAGACATGAAGGCATCGGCGTACTTAGCTACGGCCGCAGCCCCCGATAACAGCGACGGCTGTCTGCTGTTACCTCTACGCGGTTCGCAAGACTCCGGATACAAATTCCCGCAGATGATTGTTTGTTGTGTCTTGATGTCAATTGGGGCGTCACAGGAGAATTGCCACTCTTGTTCGGAGGCAGGGGCCAACGCCACTACCGTCCTGTCCGGATCCCCTGTACCACTTCCCGCAGCGAGCTATGCGCGAAGGGCGCGGGCGTCAGCGTCAGAACCAGCATGATCAGTCCAAACATTGCCAGCCATATGCGCACCCCCGAGACACGCGGCAAATCTGCGACTTGAGGATGCCGGAAGCTTGAGATCTCCAGCAGAATCGCCCAGACTAGCCAGCCAGACTGTTAGCTTTGCCCTGGCAACACGCCGAATGCAGACCTCAGCCGGAGATTGCTATTCCACCCTACGCACAGTGTCGGTTGGCATGAGGACAAAACTGCAACCGGTGCTTGGATAGCACGCCATAATGCCACGACGTACCAATCGGCCGGAACTATTTTCGGGAAAGGCCACCTTGAAGTGGGCCTGACCCAGTACTTTTCCAGCGGAACGCAAATTGTCAGAGCCGCTGATGAACTTCGTATCCTCAACCTTCGGGCCCGGCGCAAATAAAAGGAAGAACTCTGCGCTGGCGTGCTGCGTAACCAGCTTTGGAAGGGAAATCGTGCGGTCCCTGCTCAGTTCATCAGCGGCGCGATCGACCTGGAAGTGGCCTGTTCGGTTCGCAGTGACCGGCGCGTTCAGATGCTTCAAACGCTGTCGCGCTTCCGTAAGCACTTCTGTCTCTTCCGCTCCTCGGGATTGCTGCTCGCTGACGAGCCGGTACATGTGTGCAGCGTCCTGTTTGCGCTGCTGCTTCTCGTAAACTTGGCCCAGGTGATAACCAACTGTGGCAAACTGTTGAACTGTCCAAGCTGCGTAGAGATACCCTTCGGCTTGTTTCAGATTTCCCAGTTGATAGTGTACCCAACCCAATGTATCCCAGTACGCAGCCAGACTGAGGGTATACTTCAGATCGTCATCAGCCAGTTTACTAAGTTGGACTTTCTGGGAAGCGGCCTCCTCTTCGTGGACAGCTTCCAGGGCATACCGTAATGCTTCATCCAAATGCTTATTAGCGACCGCTAGCTCGTAGGCGACATTATTTTTTACGCTCGCTCCGGGTTGGAACTCTATAGCCTTATTGAAGAGTGGGAGCGCTTTATCATCCTCTCCTTTTCGTAAGTAGGCTAATCCCAAGCTAAGCAGTGGTCCTGGTCTTTGTGGATATAGTCTTACGGCTGATTCAAGGTAGGGCAGAGCCTCGGGATATCGTTTCTCAGCACTAAGCAGGTTGCCCATGTTGGTGGGGATGTCGTGATCGGCCGGCTCAACTTTCGCCAATTCCTGCCAAACCTGGATGGCTTCACTGCGCCGGTTCAAGGACGTCAGGGCAAAAGCAAGTACCTTATAAGAGAGGGGCTGCTGGGGATCGGATTCTACCGCCTGCCGCAATGCGGCCACGCCCGCATCTTTTTGCCTCAACCCTAGATACGTTTCCCCAAGCCATATCCAATCGCGAGTGAATTTAGGATCCTGTGAAACCGCCCGTTTAAAACCCTCGATTGCGCCCTGCGGTGAACCCTGCTGCACGGCTGCCTTAGCTTCTTCTTCGAACTGACGTGCCATTGGATCGCTGCTGTCCGGAAGCGCCCGCACCCGATTAGTCACGCCCAGGACCCCTGCTTCAGCTGACTCAGCCAGGCCCGAGGAAAGCGGAATGAATTGGTCCCGGTCCTCAATCACTTTCTCTGCAAATTCCTTGTAGCTCTTGACTCCGGCCCCGGTAACCTCGCTAGCTTTGACCAACACTCGATAGTGCGAGACAAGCACATTTCCTTCGAGCGCATAGGTCGAGTGATATTCGATGAGGTCCTGCTGGAGATCTTTCTTTTTGGGAAGATCGGGAGAGTAGCCCTTGGGGAGTTCTACTCTGGATTCGAATTGAAACTCGCCCGGCGCGCCTAACCAGAAGGATGCCGGTAGCTTGCCATCCTCCTCGCCGGGTGGAAAAACTACGTTGGGTGCAGGAGGAACAATGCGGTGCTCCTTCCAGTCCGGATAGTCCTTACGTTGGTAGGTGTACGCGAATTTTATCGGGGCTTCGGTTGATTCAGGCGCCGAGGCCGTAACATCGCTAACCTCGCCCGCGAATCCAGTGCCATACGAAATTCTTTGGATGAGATCCTTCCACTGCGCCCTCGGCAGACTTCGTAAAGCAGCGCGCAAAATAACTTCCGTGTCCCCGCGCATGGTCTGTTCGACCTTGCCTTGGAGGGTGCCCGAGTCATCCAGTTTGGCATCGATTCTGAAAGTCCATAAAGTCGGAAAAGGAGGATCGGCGGGAGTCTGCTGAAAGTCGGGCGGCTTGTCGGAGAACACGACTAACGCTCGTTTCGCGCGCAGTGGCACGGCCAGATATCCGAATGGAGCCACTTCCGTTGTGGTGTCGAGCCAAAGTGTGTCTTTACCCTGAGGAACCGCCGTAATGACATGATCAAACTGTCCGGGGGACGGCACGTCTGGATCTATTGCGTGGGACGAATTGATTAGGGCGGGATAAACTCGAACCCCCGCAGCCGCAAGCAGGGACGCTAATAAAGTGTGTTTGTCTTTGCAATCACCGTACTGATTGTTCAACACTTCGGCAGCGGAATGAGGTTGGTAACGTCCGATACCAAAAGAAACTCCGATGTATCGAAAATCAGTGCTCACGTACTTGTAGATGGCCCGCAGCTTAGCGGCGTCGTCAGGGGCATTGCGACTAAGTTCGGCGGTCTTCTCCCGAATCTCCGGTGAGGGAACAATTCGCTCACGTTGTAATCCGTCATACCAGCGCCCTACCTCCTCCCAGCTTTGAAAGCTACTTAGCTGAACGTCCGGAGGCGCCAGCCTCCCATGGATCGCGAGTTGAACTGCGTCGGCCTTTGATGTGGTTGCGCGTTCCAAATTTGAGCGAATCCACTTATAGACGCGACGTTGGCCATCTTCGGAAATAGTTGGCGGCGCGCCGGAACTTTTGATCTTTACCGCCCGGTCGTGCGGCACGCTTATCTGCAACTGCTGTTTCAGAACAACGTCGTCGTGCGAAAAAGCGAAACTCGTCCAGAACTGACCTGGAACAAGTGGTTTCGTCTGACGCCAGTGGCATTGCCACTCGAGCACGTCCCCAGTACTCAATCCTTTGACGGGTGCATGCTTTTCGCGCAGGTCGCTGTAGAAAGGGGCTTCCCGCGTGATATTCGACGGCATATCCTGAACATCGTCAAGAGGAGTAGCGACGATTGAACCATCAGGCTTGCGTACCCGGATGTAGTCGATTTCGACAGTCTCGACCGATTTTTGATAAGAGAATGTCAGCAAACCAAAGCGTTGCACGCCGGCGTCAGACTGCATCCGCACCCGTGCCAGACTATCGCGGGTTGACGTTCCATCATTCTCAAAGCTGAAGGAGTCCGTGTTCTCCTCGACCACAAAAGCTTCCGCGGAGTGGTCAGGCTGAAGTCCAGGGCTGGCCTTCTTTCCATCTTGGGCCGTTGAGGTCGGAAAAGCGTTGCAGAGAAACAGAAGAAACAAGCCGAACACACGGCATGACATAAGTGCCACTTATGTATATGAGTTTCCACTAACAAGCAAGTAAGAAACGCAAGTATACGTTGGCAATAGCTGAGTCTTGCCGATGAAATGCTTTACACCAGGAAGCTCACCTCGCCACTACCGTCCTGTCCGGATCCCCTGTACTACTTCTCGCAGCGAGCTATGTGCGAAGGGCGCGGGCGTCAGCGTCAGGATCAGCATGATCAGTCCAAACACTGCCAGCCATATGCGCCACCCCGAGACACGCGGCAAATCTGCGACTTGAGGATGCCGGAAGCTTGAGATCTCCAGCAGAATCGCCCAGACCAGCCAGCCAGCCCAGAAGTAAACCGCCATGGGCAGCAGAATCAGGATGGTCAGCCGGGAAACGAATTTGTGCGCTCGTGGGGCGATCGAGAACACGATGTGTCCGCCATCGAGCTGGCCTCCCGGCAAGAGATTCAGCGAGGTGGCGAACATTCCGACCCAGGCAGCCAATGCCACGGGATGCAAATTCGCGCGGAACAACGGCAAAGTGGCGGCGCTATTTGCCGCACTGGACGAAGCCAGCAGGCGATGCATGAGTTCAAAAATCAGTGGGTATCCGAGCTGAATGTCTGATACTGCCAGCAGCGGCTTGGAGAGTCCTAGAGACGCGACCAACACCACCAACGCGACCACAAACCCGGCAATCGGCCCGGCAATGCCAATATCGAATAACGCCGTACGTGAGCGAATGGGTGAGCGGATGCGGATGAATGCTCCCAGAGTTCCAATCAGAGTCGGCGCGGGAATAAAAAACGGCAGCGTGGCGAAGACGCCGTAACGTTTGCAATAAAGATAATGTCCCATTTCGTGCGCCAACAGGATCAGCATCAACGTGCCGGCGAAAGGAATGCCCAGCAACAAACGAGAGGGCTGCGAAAATGCCCAGCCGATCGGGAAGAAAGAAAAGAGCCCGTCGTCATTCAAGGAAAAAACTGGCTGGTTGCGCAGGAAGTTGTCTTGCATGTGTGCCCCGACGACAAGTGTCGTGAGCACCGTCAGCAACAGCAGAAGCGCGTGCAACCAGTAGCGTTGTTTGCGCGCGCGGGGCACCCAAACTGGCATCGGTCGGTAATATTCAGCCGTGGAAGTTAGCGGAGGACTGGGATCCGACATGCTTGTTTGGGCCTTTGCCAATGCGAACTTCGCCGCCGCGAGACCGGACTCCTTCGCGGCGCCGCTGCAGGACGGCGGACGTCCAAGCATCCGGAAATCCGAAAATTACCGGCAGCCTGGCTTAATCGATGGACTGCAACTCTTTGCCCGGCTTGAAGCGCACCGCTTTGCCGGGTGGTATTGATACTTCAGCGCCAGTCCGCGGATTGCGACCGATACCGGTCTTGCGCGGACGGACGTTAAACACGCCAAAGCCCCGCAGCTCAATACGATCACCCTTGGTTAGCGCCTTCTTCATGCTATCGAAGACGGTCTCGACAGCCAGCTCAGCTTTGGTTTTGGTAATTCCGGTTTTGGTGACTACTTCATTAATAATGTCGAGCTTGATCACAGGCGACTCCCGGTTCAAGAGTGCAGTCAGAGCACCAAGTGCTTGATGCTAAGGGACATAAGGTAGATTGTCAACGGCACACTCACTCCCGTAAGATGGCTGCACCCTCAATCGTGCGCAGATCAGCCAGCCTTTCAAAGAATTGAGTAATTTTGTAATCGGGTAATTTGATAATTTGCAAAGCAGGCCGGTGATCATCCGTTCCAAATTACTCACTTACAAAATTACTCAATTACCCAATTCTTCTAAGGAGCAGCATGCTAAAGAGCGACCGTTGGATTCGTCGGATGGCCCACGAACATGACATGATCAATCCGTTTTCCGAGAAGCAGGTTCGAGAAGGCGTGGTTTCCTATGGCCTTTCTTCCTATGGATATGACCTGCGCGTGGCTGATGAGTTCAAGATTTTTACCAATGTAAACTGCACCGTTGTCGACCCCAAGAACTTCGATGAGCGCTCGTTCGTCACGGTACGTTCGGATTGCGCTATCGTCCCGCCTAATTCTTTTGCCTTGGCGCGGTCGGTCGAGTACTTCAAGATTCCTCGCGACGTGCTGACTATCTGTGTCGGGAAGAGCACTTACGCACGTTGCGGGATTATCGTCAACGTCACCCCATTTGAGCCAGAGTGGGAAGGCTTCGTCACCCTCGAAATCTCCAACACAACCCCGCTTCCGGCTAAGATCTACGCCAATGAAGGCTTGTGCCAGATCATCTTCTTTCAAGGGGATGAAGTCTGCGAGGTTAGTTACGCCGATCGCAAAGGCAAGTACCAGTCGCAGAAGGGAATTGTGCTGCCGAAACTGTGAAAGGAATGAAAGATAAAGATTTTCGGAGCTGAATGCTGACTGCTGAGTGCTGATTGCTACTACCCGTTCTCGCTTTCTTTGTACATGTACTTGATCGCGGGTTTATAGATCATCAGGTTGGGTTGGCCGTTGCGGTTTACCTTGATGCAGCTCTTGTCATACCACTCGATATAGCCACGAATCTCTTCCCCATCACGGAGCTGAACCACCATCGGAGTCTTCGACTGCATCTGCTTCTGATAATAGAAGTTCTCCGCATTAGTGGTCTCCGGAGGCGGAAGTTTCTTGCCGCCGGGAGTCCGCTCCACCCGCTCGCGGCGCTCCATCGGCGGCTGACTCTGATTATGCGAAGACTGCGCATGATGATGGCTGGCGGCGCTGGAGTTATGCTCGTTGCGGTTCAACAGCGGACGAATCAATTTGCGGTTGGCAAATCCTTCCTGCTCGACAGCCCGTTCCGCCGGCATGGAATCAACTGTGTCTTTCATGATTGCACCGCCTGTTTGTACATTTCGTCCGGATTGCCACAACACCGAGTGCCTGTGATTGTGGGTACCTTGAGGTGTGAAAACTTGCAGATACCGTATCACACTGTCAGGGCAAGAGACAATCCTCAAGTGATGCTGCCGCAATACCTTGCGCAAAACCGCAGCACTTAGCATAGCCCACGGCATCGGCGTGCTTGCTCGTGGCTCCGCCGTAGAGCCACACACCCCCCGAGATGGCTAAGTGCCAAGTGCATGCTGGTTTTCTCATCCCCGCTCCAGCGCGGTTGCAAAAGCGTCCAATGACAGTGAACGCAGCAGGTTGCGGCGAAGTCCGCGTTCCACTTCGGAGAGTCGGTCGGCCGCGAACGCCACCCAGGCAAAATCCGCCGATTCGGAAAGCCTCTTGAGTTCACCTTGGATATCCGAGTTCCGTACCAAATCTGGCGTGCCCGAGTTTAGAAACAGGATGTCCTGCAGTAATGAGTAAATCGTCCGCAACAGCTCCTCGATCTTTTCGCGGCCATCTGCGCCGGGCCGATAGGTCTCCGTCACTTTGAATAACTGGGTGTGGTCGTTGCCCCGTAGCGCGGAAGCGAGAATGGTCAGCGCGTTACTGCGGGCAGCGATATAGCCGGCGAGATCAAACGTGATGGCGCGCCCGACAGCGCCTTCCGACAGCCTGGCTACCAGCAAGCGCTGCTTTGCCGTCCACTCCGGCAAGTGCTTTGCCAGATGGGCCTCGATCTCCTCAATGGCCAGCGCACCCAGGCAAAATGTCATGGAGCGCGAGCGAATCGTCGGCAGCAATTCGCCAGGATTTTCCGCCAGCAGGAAAATAGTCGCGAACTCGGGAGGCTCCTCCAGAACCTTCAGCAAAGAATTGGCAGCCTCTTTCATGAAAGCCGAGGCGGTGAAGATGTAAACCCGTTCTCTGCCTTCGCCGGGCCGGAAGTAAATGCTCTCGATGACATGCCGTACCTGGTCCACCTTAATCATCATTTGCGGCGGGTCGGGAGGGATCACGAGCACGTCCGGATGGGTCTGAATCAGAATGCGAGTTTCTTTCTTGTCGGTTTCCCGTAAATGTTCGCGGGTCTCGACCGCTTCAGAACAGCGCGATACGAGATCTTCCGACTGAGCAATGCGGGTGCAATTGGAACATTGCCCGCAGAAATCCGGCAGGCCGTCCGTCACTGTGGGCGCTAGGCAGTTCATCGTCTTGGCCAGCATGAGAGCCAGGGTGTACTTCCCCGACCCATGCGGCCCGGCGAGGATTACGGCATGCGGAAGCCGCTTGCGCGCAAGCATGTCGCGCATGCGATGGAGGATTTCGCTATTGCCGTGAAAGTCAGAAAAGGGCATAAAAAAAGCAGCCGTCAGCATTCAGCACTCAGCCACGCCGGGTTTGAGCCGTGGCTTAGATCATCATACTCAAGTGAGAGTTCGGCCCAGCCGTGTCGGCAGAGTTCGTGCGGCAGGAGTGCGCTTTTCTTATGCTGTTTTCGCTGCCGACTTCAGCTTGCGCCTGACGATCTCCACGATGCGGGCGTGAGTTTCTTCCGCAGGGCCGCGAGCGTCTACTACGACCACACGTTGCGGCTCGCGAGCAGCGATGGCCAGGTATGTTTGCCGCACTCGTCCGAAAAAAGCGCGGCTCTCCTGCTCAAATCGATTTTCGTCATGTTCCGCACGGCTGCCATCTGAGGCGCGTGCAATGTTGCGCCGGCGCGCCCGCTCCACGCTGGCGCTGACTTCAGAGTCCATCAGGATTGTGAGATCAGGTTGCAGGTTTCCAAAAAGCAAACGATGGAGAGCTAATACCGGTTCACTGCCAATCTTGCGGCCGCCGCCCTGATAAGCCTCGCTCGAATCGGTGAAACGATCGCAAAGCACGATGCGGCCCTCAGCCAGCGCAGGTTGGATCACTTCTTTCATGTGCTGGGCGCGCGAGGCGAACATCAGAGCGAGTTCCGCCAGCGGAGAAAGTCCGGCAGTTGCGGTATCGAGCAGCAGGTTGCGAATTTTTTCCCCGGTAGCTGTCCCGCCCGGTTCGCGGGTGACCGTGACTGAAAAGCCGTCCGCACGCAGCACTTTCGCCAGCTTCTCCAGTTGCGTGCTCTTGCCGCAGCCATCAAGGCCTTCGAAGGTGATGAAGCGGCCGCGATGGGTGGGAGAGGACACGAGACAGATCATAGCATTCAGGAATTACCTGGTGACCTTGCGACAGTTTCAGAATGTCGTATTGATGGCAGCAGAAGGGGCGACGTCTGGCTTAGTTGATTTCGCATCTGTTAGTACGCGGCCGCACGCTCGGATACTTAGGATTCCTCAGGTATGTACTGTATCGAACAAAAACGGACAACCCATTATTATGACTCCCCGGAAGCGTCCCGATGGGCACAGATGACGACACCACGTCCGCGCAAGAAGCCAAGCAATTGGCCGATGAGCTCTCTGAATTATCCCACCAGCAGTCCGAAGCATTGCAAGCCGCGACGTATCTCGGCATGACGAAGGAGCAGGCCGACGAATATGAAAAGCGAGCCGGGCGGATCAGCGAACTCTGCAAGCTGCTAGGCAGGTTTAAGGCGGTTGAAGGCCCCGAATGATTCCGAGCCCAAAATACCCGAACAGGATCGTGCCATCTGAGAAAAGCTGAAACAGACGATAGGTTTTCGTAGAGCGCTACTGAATTCAAAAAGCGCATCACCCGGTCGGTAGTGTCCTAATTTGATCTCGATTGGGTTTTCGAGATTCTACCGAACAAGCCGCCTGATAGGAATTCCGGACATTTCTTCGGAGGAGCAAATGATCTCTGGCGCTCACGTAATTGTCTACAGTAAGAACGCCGAGGCGGACCGGGCATTTTTCCGCGATGTCCTCGGTTTCAAATCCCGTGGAGGCGGGTCACGGCTGGCTGATCTTCGCCTTGCCGCCTGGAGAAGCCGCAGTCCACCCATCCGATGAGAGTGGCGTCCACGAACTCTATTTCATGTGCGACGATCTGAAAACCGAAATGGCTTCCCTCGCCAAGAAGGGCGCTACGTGCTCTAAAGTTCAAGAACAACGATGGGGTTCCATTACGAAGATGCGGCTTCCTGGTGGAGGCGAGGTCGGCCTTTATCAACCGAAGCATCCTACGGCCTTCGGCTTGAAATGAAGCACCCGACCCACCACCCGGTCGGTAGTGTCCTAATAATAGGACACTACCCACCCGGTCACTATGAGTGACGACTCCCACGCCAGCCTGCTATATTCATGAGTTTCCCCGGCCCCTGGCCGGACCCCATCGGTGCAAGGAGCGCTGGATGAATTTCCCCCGTAGTGGCCGTCGGCTTTTGTGCCTAACTTTATTTCTAGTAATTTCGAGTGTCACTTGGGCGCAGAAGCACCCGCCGACCGTCACCCTGGCAGTTGATGGAACCGAAGCGCAGCGGAAGATATTTCATGCACGTCTAACCATTCCCGCGAGTCCGGGCACGCTGACTCTCTACTATCCGAAGTGGATTCCCGGAGAGCACGGGCCGACGGGACCGATCCAGGATCTCGCAGGCCTTAAATTCACCGCCAATGGGCAGACATTGAAATGGCGTCGCGATTTGCTCGACGGTTGGACACTTCACGTGGAGGTGCCGGCAGGAGCCACTAGTGTTGATGCCTCGCTGGACTTCATTTCTCCCGCAGGGTCCGAGGGAATTTATACCGGCGGCGCCTCTGCGACAGACAAGATGACGGTGATCAGTTGGAACACGATGCTGATTTATCCCGCGGGCTGGACGTCCGATGAACTGACGTACGAAGCAAGTTTACGTCTGCCGCAGGGATGGAAATTCGGCACGCCCCTGCCGATCGCGTCTCAGTCAGGCAGCGAAATCAAATTCAAACCGGCATCGCTGACGACGCTGGTGGATTCGCCCGTAATCGCAGGCGAGTACTTACGCGTGGTTCCACTGGCGGAGAACCCGCATCAGGAAATGGACATTGCCGCGGACAGCGCCGCTGCCCTGGACGCGCCACAGGAAGTTCTCGAGCACTACAAGACCCTCACTGCACAGGCTCTTAAGCTTTTCGGAGCGCAACATTTTCGCGATTACCATTTTGTTTACAGCCTGAGCGATCACGTAGCGCATTTCGGGCTGGAGCATCACGAATCAAACGACAGCCGGGTTCCGGAGCGCAGCCTGGTGGATCCGGAATTAAGATTGTTGGCGGCCGGGCTGCTCACCCACGAATATGTGCATTCGTGGAACGGGAAGTATCGCCGCCCTGCCGATCTCACTACGCCGGATTACGAAAAACCCATGCAGACCGACTTGCTATGGGTGTACGAGGGATTGACTTCGTATCTGGGGGACATCCTGAGTGCGCGAAGCGCGGTGAGAACTCCAGACGAGTTTCGCGATGCACTCGCGCTGATCGCCGCCGAGCTCGACCATCGTCCAGGACGAGTGTGGCGCAACCTGCAAGATACTGCCGACGGCGTGCCCGCAATGCAGGCCGCGCCGCACCAGTGGGAGTCCTGGCGGCGGCCTCTCGATTACTACGAGGAAGATGTTCTGAACTGGTTGTGGGTGGACGTGATCATCCGGCAACAGGCCCAAGGCAAGAAATCCATGGACGATTTCTGTCGTCTTTTCCATGGGGGACAAAGCGGACCTCCCACAGTCAGGACTTACACCTTTGATGATGTGGTGAACACACTCAATCAGGTGGCACCCTATGACTGGCGCGGTTTTTGGACAGAACGCCTTACAAATCACGGGCCCGGCGCGCCCCTCGATGGCATCACCGGTAGCGGCTGGAAAGTTGTCTACGATGGAACTCGGTCGCAACAGATAAGAGCGTGGGAAGGTGAGCATAAAGAGATAGAGGCGGAATACTCGATCGGCCTGTTACTCCAAGACGATGGCATCATCATCGATACGGTTGAAGGAATGTCGGCCGCCAAGGCGGGGATCGGCCCCGGCATGAAAGTCGTGGGGGTGAATGGGCGACGTTTCTCAGGAGATGTCTTCCGCGATGCGCTGAAGTCGGGCAAGAATAATTCGACTCCGCTGGAACTGCTGGTCGAGAACACCGACTACTACAGAACCTTCAAGCTCGACTATCACGAGGGAGAAAAGTATCCTCACCTGGTGCGGGACGAGTCTAAGCCTGACGTGCTGGGGGAAATTATCAAGCCCCGGTAGTTTGGCGCAGCCTCACCATAGATCCTTCGTTGCGGAAAACCATGCGGCACGGAGATGAGCTTTTTTCGTGACTGTTTCGTTGGGAATGAATTATTTCCAGCTGAACCCATGATTGCCGCATTTCGAAGTCACCATTGTGCTGTACGTACAAATGCAATTGAGGACAGCCGACCCTCCGTCGGGGACAAAATTCAGTCCGGTTCAGGGATTGGAGTTACCGGTTTTGCTGAGCACTGAAACCGCGAGACACGATTTGTGACAGGGGGGTTGATAAGTCCCAGTTCTTACATCTAACACTCGCAATTCAAAGAAGTTATCACTGAGTTATGGTACCGTGCAGTGTCTCTGCGCCAGTCCACCCCGGAAATCTGTGGTCGCGGGAGTTCCTACAAGGCCCATCTAGCCCACCTGGGAAGCCCCAGGATCGCTTTCGGCACGTCACCTCTGCTTGAGAGGTCATCCGGCAATTCTAAGCGTCCCTGATCGACTGTAAACGATAGATTAGCTATAAGCTAAATACGGGCTGCGGTAGGGGGAGTCCTGGCTCAACCAGAGACTCCGAATTACCAGAACCTGCCTAACCCTCTTGCACCTCGGCGAACAAGTCATTCTCCTGGATGATGTTAGTGGGGGGATCTACTGCCGCAAGGTGAAATAATTCCTGCTTCCCCCGCCGGGCAATGTGTTGTTCGAAGAGCGGGAACAGTGGAGCCTGGCTGGTGTGTGCACGAAAGGCTCGAATCTTTGTTTCCACGTATTTCCCCACGTCGATGTTGGCCGTCGCCGGCGAAAGTGAGATGACAGGGCGATCCGGTAGAGTGAAATTGGTTGTGCCGTAATAAAGTTTTTGGACACGATGGGGCTGGATGCCGTCCTTAAGTTGATCGGGATAGCGGTTGTTGCGTCCCGCCCAATGATAAGCGAGCGTCGTGAAGACCGAAGTCATAGAATGGTCCATATGGCCGGTGACGCCGCCTTCGGGACCAAAAGTCAGCACAATGTGGGGACGGAATTCTCGAATCTGCAGGGCGAGATCATGAACTAGCTTGTACATATCCTGACGGTGAAGCTGCCCGTCAGGATAGTCAAGAACAATGCCGCGGCTCACCCGTAGAATCTCACACGCCGCAGTGAACTCTTTGCGACGCATTGCCGCCAGTTCGTGATCACTCCTGGCGCCGCCGCGATTGCTGGCTGCTTGTCCGGGAGTAAGACAGACGACGGAAGTTTCCACGCCACGGTCGCGGTAGAGGAGCAGAGAGCCGCCGAAACCTCCGGCTTCATCATCTGGGTGTGCGGTAATGCACATCATGCGCAGCATGACGTGATTGTATCGTGGCGTTGAATCGGGCTACACAGATTGATGTTTGATCCGACGAATCTCTTGCTAGACAGCTTCCTCGGCGAGTTGCTCAGCCGATAATTCCGGAGCTTCTTCCTGCAGCATGAACCCGAGAACTTCCTGTGGAATTGGCGCGTTCCAGACCGGCGCGAAGGATTGCCGGTGCAGGGGAGACGGACCGTGCTCTCGTAAGGCGGCAATGTGGTGCGGGGTGCTGTAGCCCTTGTTGGAGGCGAGTCCGTAGACGGGGAACACGGGATCCCATTCACGGACCAGACGATCACGTTCGACTTTGGCGATGATCGAGGCGGCGGCAATGGAAGCCGAAAGCGCGTCGCCATGAATGATGGGGCGCTGCGGATGGTCGCAGTCGAGGCGCAACGCGTCAATCAATAGATAGTCCGCCGCTGGCGAAAGCTGCAAAACCGCGTCACGCATGGCGAGACGCGAGGCATGATAGATGTTGATCTGGTCAATGCGGGCGGCGTCTACGGCGGCGACGGCGATGGCGATGGCATGGGCGCGAATGCGTTCGGCCAGCACTTCACGGCGCTCTGAAAGGAGAAGCTTGGAATCACGCAGTCCACGAATGCGATACCTCGGATCAAGAATGACTGCCGCTGCAACTACGGGGCCGAAAAGTGAGCCTCGTCCGACTTCATCTACTCCGGCGACCAGTTGCGCGCCGGATTCCCAGGCTTTTTTTTCAAAACGAAGAGTGCAACGGAGCCTCTTCAGCAGACGCAGCTTGGCTGCCGATGGCGAAAGCTTTTTTTCGCGCGCGAGTTTGGCCTTGGCGGGCACTGAAGGACGATAAGGTCATGTTCGCCGAGACGGCTTGCACGCGCAAGAGGGAATTTGCTTTGACCTGTGAAAAACGCGGGCGAGGCGCCCGCGCCACACAAGCAACTCGCCACCAGCAACTCTCCATACCAGCAAACCCTAATTTTGAATTAAGAGCGCGCCGGTTGTTGTTTTTCAGTTTCCACGTCGCGCAGGCGTGCGGCTTTGCCTCGCAGACCCCGCAAGTAGTAGAGCTTGGCACGGCGAACTTTGGATGAGCGCAACAGGTCCACTTTATCGATGACCTTGCAATTGATGGGGAAGATGCGCTCGACGCCGTGGCCGAAACTCATCTTGCGCACGGTGAAGCTGGCTTGCGGACCACGGCTGCGGGAGATGACCACGCCTTCGAACGCCTGCAGACGTTCTTTATCGCCTTCCTTGATTTTTACGTGGACGCGGATGGTGTCACCGGGAGCGAAATTGGGCATGTCGGTGCGCTTCGATCTGGCGAGCAGCTTTTCAATAATTAGATTTGTCATGACGGTCATCCCTTCTAAATGTGTTTGCCCCGGATCTTCGTGCCCACAGCCTCTTTGCTTGCGGCCTCTTTTCCCTGGGCCTCGGCGCTTGAAATCTCGGCGAGCATCTTCTTATCTTCTTCGCTGAGCGTGGCCCAATCCAGCAAGTCAGGGCGATTGCGCAGCGTCTTTTGCAATGCGGTGCGGCGGCGCCAGCGGCGAATCTCGTCGTGATTGCCGTTGACCAGCACCTCGGGCACAGGCATTCCACGAAAGTCTGCCGGCCGCGTGTAGTGCGGGTAATCCAGCAATCCTCCAGACGCGCAGGTCGAACTCGGCCCGTTACTTTTCTGTTCAGCCTGCATGGAGAACGATTCCTGTCGCGTGGAAGCTTCGTTTCCCACGGCGCCGGGGATGAGCCGGCTTACTGTATCCACGATGACCGCTGCGCCCAGTTCACCACCACTCAAAACGTAATCGCCGATTGAAATCTCGCGGTCGGCGAGAAAATCGCTGACGCGCTCGTCCACTCCTTCGTAGCGCCCGCAGATCAAAATAATGTTTTCCATCCCGGCAAGTTGCTGCGCCACATTCTGATCAAAGCGTTGGCCCTGCGCGGAAAGCAAAATGACCGATTGCCTGGATCGGCCAGCCAGGCGCTCGCCTCGCGGCTCCACTTTCAGCGTTTCAATGCATTCAAAGATCGGTTCCGGCTTCAGGACCATGCCTTCGCCGCCGCCGAATGGGCGGTCATCCACGGTGCGGTGCCGGTCGTGCGCAAACGCCCGCAGATCGTGAACTTCGATCGTCACCAGGCCAGCTTCACGAGCCCGGCGGACAATGCCGTAATCCAGCGGTCCGCGAAAGAAGTCGGGAAAGATCGTTAGGATGTCGATCTTCATCGCATTGCATCTTCATTTGCGGACCGCAACATCAAAACCTCTTAGCCACCGAGCCACAGAGGGCACCGAGGAATTCAGGTCTCGGATTTTCTCGCGCTCTCTTGCTGCTGTTGCTTCTCTTCTGCCGTCAGTGGCGCGTTCAGTTGCAGCATTCCTTCCGGCAACAGCATGTGAACTTCTTTGCGCTCGAGATCTACGCTTTTAAGATATGCCTCGGCGTAGGGAATCTCGTAAACGTCATCTGCCGATCGCTCGTTCTTTCCTGATCGCTCGCTCTTTCCTGATCGAACGACCAGCAGCGGCGCATCTCCCGCTCCGAACTGCACGTCGTCCACGATTCCGATCTTTTGCTCGCCGTCGAACACTGCGCAGCCGATCAAATCGCTTATGTAAGCGGCGCCGGATTCCAGCGGGGCGCGCTCACCGCGGGGAATCTGTAGTTCGCATCGCAACAGCGTTTCGGCGTCGGAAATCGAACCGACGCCGCGAAATTTTAGAACCAGGTTTCCCTTATGCGGCCATAGCTCTTCTATCTGCAGCTCGCGCCGCGAATTGTCTTCTGCAAGCGCGAAAAGTCGCATGCCGGAGCGGAATCTACCTGGAACATCCGTGTGCAGCTCGACGGCAACTTCGCCGTTCCGTCCTTGCGTCTTGAGGACGCGGGCGAGCGTGATGAACTCGTCGCCTATTCCAGAATCTCCAGCGTAAAGCGCTTGTGAAACCTGAGGCCCGCAGCGCTTAACAGAGTGCGCATGGCTCGCGCAGTGCGTCCCTGCTTGCCGATCACCTTGCCCATGTCGTTGGGCCCGACCTTGAGTTCGAGCACAGTGGTCTGCTCGCTCTCCACCTGATTCACCGAAACCTGGTCGGGCGCGTCTACCAGCCCTTTGGCAATCTGTTCGACTAGAGCCCGCAAGTCGCCACTTTGTTCGCTCATATGCGGATCCTCAATTGCGGGACGAGAATGGCAGCCACTTCGCGGTTAACCTTCTTGTGTCAGACCAGGCCGCCACGATCAGGCGGCAGAGCCAGCGCTGGCTGGGGCCGGCTTGGAGACCAGTTTGCTGACCCGGCTCGACATTTTAGCGCCCTTTGACACCCAATATTCGACGCGTTCGCGCTTAAGATCGACAGTGGCCGGATTGGTGCGAGGGTTGTAGGTGCCGACCACTTCGACCGGACGGCCGTTGCGCGCGCGCTCCTTTTCAATGACCACCACGCGATAATGCGGCTGCTTGCGCGCACCCGTGCGCGATAAACGAATGGTTAACACAGAACTTAGGTTCCTTTCTTATTGCTTCCGGTTCTTAGTAAGTCCGGCAGGGATGAGACAAACTGTTATTTTTGCAGAATTTAGCAGGATTGGCAAGGATGCGGGACCCATGGCGAATTTTCAACCCTCCGACATTTTGCCGTCAATATCTCAATTGAACGGCGCAGTCTCACTATTGGGATTCCAGCGCACGCAGTATTTCCGTCGGCTCTGCCCTTTCGCTGTAGTCCTCGTTGACTGAGACGTAAAGCACCGTGCCGTCCCGGTCGAGAATATAAGTCGCGGGAATCGGCAACTCCCAACTCTCGTCGCCATTCACGAATGGCAGGTTGACGAAAGTGCGTTGGTAGACTGCCTGCTGGTACTCGGGGACGCGGTAGACGAGCCCGAACTCGCGCGCCACCTGGTTTCCTGCATCGCTCAGCAGAGGGAACCGCAGTTTGTGCTGGTGGTGCATGAAGTAGGACTGTTTGACGGTTTGCGGAGAGATGGCGACTAACGTCGCTCCTGCTGGTTCGATTTGCGCCAGGATGAGATTCATGGCCTCGAGTTGTCCAACGCAGAACGGACACCAGCGACCGCGGAAGAAACAGATGACCAGACGGCTCTTTTTCAGCAGTTCGGCCGACGATACTGGTTTGCCGTCATGATCTTTCAGCTCGAAAATTGGAGCTTTGGCGGCGACGCCGAGCGTGCCATCAGCGAGGCGCTTCTGTTTTAAGTCGGCAACGACCTCGGCGTGGATGGCTTGGGATTCCGGCGGAACGTATTTGGCGATGAGCGCCTTGCGCTCGGCGAACTGTTCGCGCAGAGTGCAGGCATCCTGCGAGGGAGGCGGTTCTTCGAGTGAGCGCCCTTTCATAGAGTCAGCTCTCAGAGTCAGCAGTCAATCCTGGGAAAGGCAGACCGCCAAGTTTTTTCGGCAACGCCCTAAGGCTTCTGCGCCGGATTCGCCACGCTGGCGTGAGCAACGATCTTCCATTGGCCAGCGATCAGCTTCACCACGAGCACATAATTACCTTCCACCACTCGATCGCGCAGGGTCACGTTGTAGGCTCCAGTGTCGTACCCTAGAACTCCCGACCGTTCGGTGTGCAAGCCGTGGACTACGTAGTCGTGCGCGCCCCCGGTGATGGACTTTTGCAGCTCTGCCAGGATCGAGTCGTAACCGTGCACCGAGCCATCCCAGCGCATCAACACCGCCTCGGAGGCGTAGAAGGCGGCGACCTTGTCGGCATGGCCCGCGTTGAACTCCTGCACCCAGGTGTCACGCAATTTCTGCATTTCAGCGTCGAAGGCCTTGTTATCGTGGGTCGTGTCCTTCGGCGGGACCTTCGCTACGCTTTGCGCAAACGCCATGCCCGCAGCCAGCATGAAAAGTGCGATCAGCATCGGGTATGCTCTTCGAGGATTCAACATTCGTTCCTCCAGTGAGAAATGGGTTCTCACATTCCGGGCAGCTTCATCCCTGCCATCCTGCGCGCGAAGCTGCCTTTGCCCATCTGCTTGAACATCTTTCTCATCTGCGCATACTGGCGGAGAAGATTATTGACCTCCTGCACGGTGGTTCCCGAACCACGGGCAATTCGCTTACGGCGGCTGCCGTTGATCACTTCGTGATGCAGGCGCTCGTGTTGAGTCATCGAATTGATGATCGATTCGACGCGAGTGATTTGCTTCTCGTCGACATTGCCGGCGGCTTTCTGTAATCCGGAGAAGGGGCCAATGCTGGGAAGCATGCCCATGAGGCTTTGCAGTGATCCCATTTTTTTGACCTGGCGCAGTTGATCGCGGAAGTCTTCGAGTGAGAAACCATCACCAGAGAGCGCCCTAGTCGCGACCTCCTGAGCCTTTTTCTTGTCAACGTGCTGCTCGGCTTTTTCAATCAGCGAGAGGATGTCGCCCATGCCCAGGATGCGCGACACAATGCGGTCGGGATGGAAAGGCTCGAGCGCGTCATACTTCTCGCCGATACCGATGAACTTGATGGGTTGACCTGTGACCTGACGGATCGACAGCGCAGCCCCACCGCGAGCGTCGCCGTCCATCTTTGTCAGCACGACTCCGGTGAGCGAAAGCTTTTTGTGAAATTCATCGGCCGAGCGGACGGCGTCCTGTCCGGTCATGGCGTCGGCCACGAACAGGATCTCCTGCGGGTTCATGAGCCGCTTAAGGGACTGCATCTCCTCCATGAGTTGATCGTCTATATGCAGGCGACCGGCGGTGTCGATGATGAGCACATCAGATCCAGTATTGATGGCTTCGCGGCGGGCCTCTTTGGCCAGGCGTTCGACGGTGGCAGTGTTGGATTCCGTCACTTCACCTTCGTAAATGTTGGCCTTGATTGCCTGTGCTACCACTTTCAACTGCTCGCGTGCCGCTGGACGGTAGACGTCGACCGACACCAGCAAAGGGCGGTGACCGCCGTTTTTGAGCCAGTTCGCCAGCTTGCCTGAAGTGGTGGTCTTGCCGGACCCTTGCAGTCCGGCCATCAGGACAACCGTCGGAGGCTGGGAAGCGAACTTCATCCGGGCGGTGTCTTTGCCGAGAAGCTGGACCAGTTCGTCGTGCACAATTTTAATGACCTGTTCTCCCGGTGAGAGAGCGGTCATTACTTCCTGGCCGAGGGCTTTGGCCTGAACCTGATCAATGAGTTGCTTGACGACTTTGAAATTGACGTCAGCTTCCAGCAGCGCGAGGCGCATCTCGCGCATTGCCTCCTGAATGTTTTCTTCATTAAGGACGGCCTGCCCGCGCAGGGTCTTGAAAGCACGTTGGAGCTTTTCCTGAAGGTTCTCGAACATAAGAGGTAAGAGGCTATTTTAGCAGCGGGTGGTGAGCCTACGTTATTCTCCCACCGGGGCAGAAATCTTTTTCCGGAGACACCCTGCTTGGCCGATCCCGCCGTCGCATCGCTGAATCAACCTGACTGTCGCCCGGTCGCTCCCGCGTGGCACACGTTTGTCTTATTGTTGGCGTTGCTCGCGATATCGGGGAGGGGAGCTTATTCGCATCGCGCTCCCGGTCTTGGACAAACGCGTGGCCACGCGATCGGCTACGTGATCGTGATTGCGTCGGAATGGCTGTTAGTGGCATTCGTGTGGTTTGGGGTGCGTGGTTACAGAGTTCGACTGCTAGACCTGGTCGGCGGTTCCTGGTCTGGCTGGAAGCCCATAAGACGCGATCTTGGCATCGCCGGAGGTTTCCTGCTGGGGTCGAATATCGTTCTCGCGCTTCTCGGCCGCCTACTTCGCGCCACCCCCAATCAAGCGATTCGCAACCTCTTGCCGCACGGAGGCTTCGAGGTAGCCCTATATCTCCTGCTGGCGCTAACAGCGGGGATTTGCGAAGAAATCATTTTCCGCGGCTACCTGCAAAGACAATTTGCGGTCCTGGCCCGAAGCGCTGCGGCAGGTCTGGTGATTCAGGGGATTGTCTTTGGTATCGCTCATGGTTATCAAGGGCCAAAGTACATGTTCATCATTGCGGTGTACGGCTGCCTGTTCGGGCTGCTGGCTCAGTGGCGGCACAGTCTTCGCCCGGGCATGATCGCTCACTTTTTGCAGGATGGGATATTCGGGATCGTGGCGAGACATTTCTTGAAATAAACACTCGTGTTCCGCCACGGAACACGTCACGCGCTCAAAAAACAACTCCGATCTCTACACGTCATCTGCTGCCCGGTATTGCTCGTCCCCGGGGGGTTGGGGGGACGAACTGCAGGCTTCGGACAAGGCGAGATAAAACTTCTCTCTAGCGGTAAGCTCCCGGCCCAAATGCTCTGTCAGATCTCCCTCTAATTTCTCAAGTGGGGTCTTTTCCAAGGACAGCATAGTCAAACCTCCGCCAAGGGCGCGGATTAAATATGCTATGTCCCTCCTTCTCGATCAATTGGGTAAATTCTGTACGATACCGGACAAAGACTGTAGGAATGCGTGGAACATACCCGAAAGACCTTAGGAAGGACGGGGGACGCTCGGGGTGGACGCGGTCCGGGAATGTCCTTAAGGCGTCTTGACACTAGTCGTTGTAACGAATAGTAT
>QIAP01000193.1 GCA_003225075.1 Acidobacteriota bacterium
GCTGTTGCGCCTTGAAGAATGTTTCCGGATCGCGAGGCGCTAACGGGCGAGCAGTGCCGGCAGTTTCTGGGGTGCTCATGATCTACAGGCCCGATAGTATGCCGTTCCGTTGCTCCTCCTGCAACCTCGTACGCATAGTGGTGAGAGTCGAATACGTGGGTGTTGGTCCGGCGTAAGCTTGTTTTGGATCACCAGGAAGGAAAAAGCCCCGGAATGGGAGAAACTCAGAACCGGGGCTAGGCCTCAATTTGCGTTTCAGACTTTCGTGGCCAAATCATGCCACAGGGGTGGGCGGCAATGCAATCCGATGACTCACCTGCCGTATCCACCCGACTAGGGTGCGTGCTGCTGGCTGCGGGCACCAGTGTACAGTGGAGGTCACCTGACTGACTTCATCATCACCAAGGTGGAGTGCGCGCCGTCACCACCCCGCGGGTAGCAGATAGGGGCGCGACACAAAACAAAGCCAACAAGTCCTTTCCTTTCATTAGGTGTTTGAAAGTGGTTCTATGGAAACCACTATTTACCAAATTGCAGATAAGAGGAAGCGGAAGAGGACGGCTACCTTGGTCGCTTTACCTTCGCTCTCCTGGATTCTTAGCGAGTGGGTAGCGACGCCTGTTTCCGATTCGTGTCGAAGAGCTATGTGGGACAATACGGGCCATTTAAGCGCTTCTCAGTGGACAGACGTTCTTTGCCTGCCAGTTTGACCTCCAATACGCTATGTCCAGCATTTTTCTCCTCTTTATTTATGTCTGATGCAATACATACGGGTGTACCCCGAATGTGCAAGAATTTGCAATCCAAACATTTGGGTTAAAATATTCTTACCAGTGAAAATCTGGAAGCACTCTGGCCACCCGCAATTTGGGAGTTGCGCCGTGGAGCAGGGAGTGTTTCATCATCGAGGAGAGGGATTATGAATACTGGGAGTTCCAAATCTCCGGAGAGCAGAGTTTGGAGAGATCTTTATAAAGCCGCTCTTTTCGAACACGACGAACGCAAATTTCCAGAGCGCATTGCCGACGCCGAAAAGGCGCTGGTGCAACGAGCGCGGGAATTGTTTCACAACGGCGGAGATAACATAGAGGAACAGCACGCTTTGGACGATGCCATGTATGCCTTACACGCCCTCAGGAACAAATTTAAGTTCGACACCCATCAAACCCGACCGAGTAGCGAGGCAGCTTAGAGTCACCTGGAGCGACCGGACATAACGCTTTGCCTACCCCTGACAAGAGAACTAAAAATTGGAAACAACTGGCGCAGGAAGCTGCCGGCGAGAAGAATCCTCAAAAACTTCTCGCCATCATTGATGAGCTCAACGCGGCCCTGGAAGACCGCGAAAACGAAATTCGAGGCAAGCTCTCCAGGTCACCTTCTGCTCACGCTGCGCAAGCTGAACCGATCGGCAGAAGACTTTTGTTTGTTGATGATGAACCTAATATTCGCATGACACTGCCTGCGGTCCTTCAAAGCCACGGTTTCGACGTGCGCTCCGCCGCCAGCGTTGCCGAAGCATTAGCAGAAGTAAAGACTCACAAATTCGATGTGCTTCTCTCCGACCTGAACATAGACCAGGAAAATGATGGGTTCACCATCGTTCATGCCGCACGTGAGGCCAACCCGAAGTGCGTAACTATCCTACTGACAGGTTATCCTGCCTTTGAGTCCGCTGTTCAAGCCATTCATGATGAAGTGGACGACTACGTCATCAAACCAGCGGAAATTGAATCTCTGGTCAGCATCATGGAACGGAAACTGCTCGCCCGCCGCTCCAGTTCTTAGCCAAGCGTTCGAGCCGGGCGATTCACGTCCCCTATTCTGCAACGCGAGCCTCTCCAGAGAGCTTACCTACTGAACAATGAGTGTGAGCGGAAGAGTATGGCTTTGCGCGCCGGAGGTTGCGTGCAGCGTAACTGTATACGTGCCTGCTAGCGTCCCGGGGTGCGGTTGTGGGCCTCCGCCACTTCCTCCTCCACCACCGCAAGCTGGCTGAAGAACCGTCAGCAGCAAGATGGCTCCTATGGCTACATACATTGCGACGCGTTTGCGCCGAGAGTCACTATTCAAGAAGCCAGCGAACACAAAAGTCATTCCAAACGCAGGCAGCCACGCTGCGTAGATGAATCCCTGTCTCTGCAAGACAGCAATTGGCGCCGTCGTTGTGATCATGAGCGTGACAGGGACCGGAATTGCCCCCGGCGTCGCCGGGGCCGGTAATGAACACTGAGTGAGCCCGGGCAGGCCTGAACAGGTGAACGAAATCGAACTGTCGAAAGCGTGGCCGGCGGGCGCCACTGTTAAATTGTATGTGGCGGTCCCACCTGCCTGTACAGTCTGGCTGGCTGCGGATGTCGCGAGAGTAAAATCCTGCGCGACGGTGAACGTAACCGGCAACGTTTGAGTAAAGGTTGCGGGATCTGAACCGACAGCTTGAAGATTGAATGACAGATTTGCCGCCGCAGTGTTGGAGACGTCGAGCGAAAACGGCTGTCCGCTGGCGCTGGGCGTCACCGCGACGGGTGCGCAGGTGGATGGTATAGTGCCGCCGTTGCAATTGATGTTTACACTGCTGTTGTAGCCATTAATCGCCGTTAGAGTTCCGGTATAAGTCGCTGTCCCTCCGTCCACAGCGCGGAGCGCTGAATTGGTGATCGACATGCTGAAGCCGTCGGAGGTGACCCTGACGTCGAGGTTCTGAGTCTTCGGCCCATTCTCTCCCGATACATCGCCTTGAATCGTGACATTGGTGGTTGCCAAGGGTGTGTTGCTGCTGGTGTTGACCGTCAATGTCACCGGGAATCCATTGGAGGAAACTGGGCCCACAGGATTCGGAGGATCAAAGTTGCAATTAGCGCCCGCGGGCAGACGATTACAGCTTAGGTTGATGAAGTCGGTGAATGATCCCAGCCCGCTGAGCTGAATCGAAATCGGCTGCGAAGCAGCACCCTGGACTATGTCTACGCTTCCCGGTTGGGGAATGCCCACGGCGAAGTCCACCACGCGCAATGTAACCGGAGCAGTGTGGCTGATTGCAGCAGGATCGGTTCCCACTCCTTTGATATCAAAATTAAAGTCTTGTACGGAATTGTTTCCCACGCTCAGCGCGAACGGGTTAGGGTCCCCAGGAGTCACACTGATTGACGAGCACGTGGACGGCAGGGGACTTCCACTACAGGTCAGATCCACCGTACTGCTGTAGCCGTTGAGCGGTGTCACGAAGCCGTTGAAATCCCGAATCTGCCCTGGAAATAAAATCAGCGGGCTATCGTTCACAGTGATCTGATAGTCCGGACCATTAAACAGGCGCAGGGCAGTGACCGGAACGTTGGGTAGAAACCCGGAAGCACCCGAACTCGGTCCTACCTCCGACCAGTTCGGACTAGCGGTACTGCTTGAAAAAACGCCCACGTCGGTACCGACAAAGATTGTTCCATTGGCGGAATCAACCAGGACTGAGTTTGCCGGCGCATCGGGCAAAGCCCCATTTCCTGTGCCACTAAAGTCCGCCCAGGATGCGCCAGCATTGGTTGTCTGCCAGACGTGTGGGGTTCCAAAACCCATGATTGTCACGTACGCGGTCTGACCGGATGCATCAGACGTGTCGATGGCAATACTCGAGATGGGATAGTTATTGGGATTGATATTGAGAGTTACGTCCGAGAATATCGCGGTCTTGCCCGCACCGGCCGCGGCGGCATTCGTAGTGACGAACACGCGTCCACCGGAACCCCCGGCGCCACCGGTGTTCAGCGGACCAAGGCCATCGGTGCCGGCATAGATTACGTTTGAGAAACCGTTCGAATCTTTTGGTCCGCCTGCGGCAAGAGCGCGAACCTGGTTGACTTCACCGCCGGTACAGACGCTGGAGCCACCGACCTCCAGATTGTTGCTGAGTGCGATGTAACTGCCGAGGCTGGTGCTGGGTCCGCCACGCCATACGCGGCAAGTCCCGATGAGGAGTGCGTGGTCGGACTGTGGGTCTAGGATGTAAGGGAAATAGAATTCAATTTCAAGACCCCTTGGGGGGACATCCGGATTGGAAACGAACCAATCGGCCGGTGAGCTGGGGATGATTGCGTTGTAACCACCATCGCCCGCGTTAACGTTTTTCCATTGCGGATTCGTGGTCACTCTTGAAGTTGCCGGAGAGCCATTATCCTGTGTACCGCCAAGAACGGTGTTCACATCAGTGGGATGAAGTGAAAAAGAAACGAACTGGGTCATGGAGCCCAAATTCTGGTTGAGACTATCGAATTGATTGCTGCCCGAGCAGGAGCCGGTATTCAGTCCCATGAAGCCGTCGAGGGCGCGATAGATGCCGCCGTCATTGGCAAAATACATGACATCTTTGCCGGAAGACGCAATCATGAAAGCAATCCCATGCTGATCAGGATGGACATGCGCAGGGGCAGCCGTGGGCGTACAGCCGTATACGTGGGTCAGGTTCAACCAGCCCGGAGTCGTTCCCTCAGTACAGGTTGTGCCGCCCAACAAAGTGCACTTGAAGAGATTGACAGCGCCGGCATAGACATCGGTTGCTGAGGGACCATTAGGAATGGCAGCCCAATGCAAGGTTGTAAACCCCCTGCTCTACGCCGCAACCGTTGACATCTCCGCAGCTCGTCAGTCCATTTTCGCTGACCTGAGTCCAGTTGGCGCCCCCGTCACTGCTCTTCCAGATGCCACGGTCAACCTCGGCTCCGGATGCGCTGATGGACACGTACCAGACATACATCTCGTTGCGATTTGGGACAACGGCGATTTCACCGCGGTACATCGGGCAAGACGAGGGGGACGTGGAAATCGGTGGGCACGCGGCGGTACTCAATGCAGATCCGCCGGGCTGGCTGGAGAGCCGAGCCCAGTTCAGCCCATCGACAGAGGAATAGAGGCCATGAAAGCGGAGGGCCGCATAAAACTTTCCAGCAGTCGCATTGTAGACGACGGCGGTGGCAGACGTTGGATCAATCGGAGTTGTGCCATCACGAGGTGTCTGGTGGCCCCACGTCAAGCCAGCATTCGTGGAAGTGTACAGGCCCCGCACGGTGCTGGAAGTGAACGCTCCATCTACCACCCCGGCGGAAGCTGTAGCGGCCGATGCCACTACAGTGTTTGTTTGCGCTGTACTGAAAGCCAGTTTGGTTATGCCCAGGCCTTGGAATGAAAGCGATCCACCGTCGGAGGTAGAGATCAAGTTCCAGGTGCTGCCTGCGTCGGTGGACCGCAGGATGCCCAGGCCGTAGTACGAGTCTACCGAGCTGTTCGCTTCGCCTGTTCCCACTAAGACCAGACTGTTCGCAGAATTGTTGTTGCCCGGTTGAATCGCGATCGCACCCACTGCGAGCGTTGGCTGATTATCAATTAGGGGAGTCCAGGTAACACTTGCTGGACTTGGACTATTTGAACCGGCGTTGGTCGATTTCCAGACACCACCGTAAGCACCACCGACGTACACCGTATTACCCGAATTGTCGGCGGGATCGATAGCTACTGAAGTTGCCCGGCCCGAAACCAACCCATAATCCTGCGCATTCCCGGCATCGGATGCGAGCGGCGCCGGGCCGAGTGGCGTCCAAGAGGAATTAACAGTGCTCGCCGGGCTGGCCGACGTACGTCTCGCCGCCTTACGCGTGCGCCTGCGCAATTTCTGTTGGTGCGCCCGGTAACGTAGAGCCGCGGCCGACTGGTCCGGAACTCTGCGGCCGCGCATGAACCACTCTTCGCGCTGCTTGGGATGGTCGCGATCTCTTTCCGAGATGGGATCAATGGGCGAAGCGACTTTTGCCGCTTGTCCCACCGCCAAGTGACTGACGAATAAGAAACCAATAGCGAAGGCAGCGAAGGTCCACGCGCGAATTGTCATAATTCAAGAATCCGGACAGGTAGCGGGGAAGTAAGTTCAGTATCTCGGTGCGCACGTGGGCTGTCAATGACTATTGATCTTCAATCGATCTCGAAGTCCCAGATAAGACCTGGTGCTTGGGGAGTCCAAAGTAAACAGAAGCGGGTCACTCGTAGCGCAAAGCTTCGATTGGATCAAGTCGCGCCGCCTTTCGCGCCGGATAGAATCCGAAGAAGATGCCCACTGCCATGGAGAACACGACCGCAGTCACAATGGCGGTGGGCGAAACCAGAACCGGCCAGCCCAGCGTCTGAGTGATCAAATAAGAAGTTGTCATACCAAGTAAAATGCCGACGGCTCCGCCCAGCAAGCTGAGCACAACTGCCTCGATCAGAAATTGCTGCTGCACGTCGCCTTCCGTGGCCCCGATAGCCATGCGGATGCCAATCTCGCGAGTACGTTCCGTCACCGATACCAACATAATATTCATGATGCCAATGCCGCCCACGAGCAACGAGATGCTCGCGATCGAGGCCAATAGCATGGTAAATAACCTGGCCTGCTGGTCAGCCAGATCAGCCATGTCGGCCAGGTTACGCACAAAGAAATCGTCATCCTGACCCGGACGTATGCGATGGCGGTCGCGAAGCAACGCAGTAATCTGTTGCTGCGCTGTGTAGCTCGCGTCGCGCGAGGTAGCGGAGACCATGATCCATCGCAACCAATTCTGACCAGTAATCTTCTTCTGTAATGTCGTGATAGGGACGAGAATGATGTCGTCCTGATCCTGTCCCATGGCGGCCGACGTGCCTTTGGGCATCAGTACGCCTACAACACGGAAGGGCAGATTGCTGATGCGAATCGTCTGGCCGACGGGGTCGGTGGCGCCGAACAAGTTTTTGCGCACGGTTTCGCCAATGACCGCGACGTTGGCAGCCATAGCCACATCGTCTTTGCTGAACGAACTTCCCTCGGCGAAAGGCCAGGTGCGGATGTCGAAATATTGCGGCTCAGTGCCATTGATTTGTGTCGCCCAATTGTCGTTTTCGAAGACCACCTGGGCAGAACTCTGGCTGCCCGGCGCGGCGGCTTTGACGGCTGCACATTCCCGAAGAATGGCCTGCATGTCTTCGTACAACAAGGTCTTGGTCGCGCCGTAGCCCATGCGCGTTCCACCCCGGGTGACAGTACCCGCGGAAACAAAGAGCATGTTCGAACCCATGGCAGCGATTTGGTCCTCAGCCTGCTTCTGCGCACCTTGGCCAACGCTGACCATAGCAATCACTGCTCCCACACCGATAATGATGCCCAGCATGGTCAGGCTGGAACGCAGCTTATTACGCGCTAAGGCCCGCATCGCGATCCGAATGATCTGCATTAAGTCCATAAAAGTACCTGTGTGAAACGCGATGCGACGAAGAGTCTGAACTCTTCAACCGGCGAATTTACAGCCGACATCGCGTCAATCCTCCAGCGTCGGCATGTTCTTGAGGACCTCTGACGCCAAGGGCCGGCTCTGGATGGGCTCGTCACGACGAATCTTGCCATCGCGGAACTGAATGCTGCGTTTGGAGAATTGCGCAATATCAGGCTCGTGAGTCACTAACACGATGGTGAGGCCGTCGTCATTCAATTTTTGAAACACTTCCAGGATTTCGACTGACGTACGACTGTCCAGATTGCCAGTGGGCTCGTCTGCCAGCAAAATCGAAGGACGATTTACCAGTGCCCTGGCAATCGCTACCCGCTGCTGCTGTCCTCCAGAGAGTTGGGAAGGATAATGCATGATGCGATCTCCCAAGCCGACCAGTTGCAACGCTTCCCGGGCGCGTTTTCGTCCTTCTTCTTTCGTAACCTGTGCGTACAATGTCGGCAGTTCGACATTTTCCAGCGCAGTCGTCCGCGATAGCAGATTGAAACCCTGAAACACGAAGCCGATCTTGCGATTTCGGATGGTCGCCAGCTCCTTCTTGCTAAGCTCCGAAACCGCGATGCCTTCGAGCAGGTATCGTCCGGCGCTAGGTTTATCGAGGCAGCCCAGAATATTCATGAAAGTGGACTTGCCGCTGCCGCTGGATCCCATGATCGCGACGAACTCGCCGCGCTCGATCTGCACGCTGGCGCCACGCAGTGCATGCACCCGAGTTTCGCCCAGGTCGTAATATTTATGGATATCCTCCACCTGGATAATGACCGAATAATCCGTGCCGCCGGTTGCCCGTAGAGCGGGTTGTGAGATCGTCGCCATGCTTACCGTCCACGCGGCTGCGCCCCGCCCATGCCGGGTGGACGGGCGGCCGATGCCGTAGCTACTGCGCCGGTCACAAGCTGGTCGCCCTCTTGCAAGTCGCCATTCAGAAGTTGCGCCACTTCTGTGACCGTGTGGTCCGTGATGCCGGTGCGGATACGGACCGGCTGGAGAGTTTTATCAGGGCGCAATTTCCAGACCACCGCCACGTCAAGCCGTGATGGTCGGGGTTGGTTGCCGGCAGCTCCGCCTGTGCGACCAGACTTGCTGTTGGCGGACGCATCACCGCCCCCGCCCTGGGCGCCTGCGGCGCGAGCCCGATACTGCTTGCCAGATGCGCCGCCACCGGTCTGTTCACCGCCGGTTGCTTGCGTCTCCTGCTGACCTGAACTCAAGCCATATTTCTGGTACAGTGCGCGAATCTCTTCGGCTTTCATGTCGGGTTTGTAGCGCAGCGCTCCATTGGGAACTCGTAGAACATTTTTCGCCGCGGCTACGGGTATTGTGATGTAAGCGGTCATTCCCGGGAAAAGCTTCATTTCCGGGTTATCGAAATCGATCACCGTGTTATAGGTGACGACGTTCTGCACGGTGGTAGCGTTCATACGTATCTGCGAAACGCGCCCGGTGAAAGTGTCCTTGGGAAAGGCATCTACTTTAAAGCTGACGACCTGCCCGGTGCGGATCATGCCTACGTCAGACTCGTCAGTGCTGGCGTAAACCTGCATCTTGGTCAGGTCCTGTGCAATGGTGAACAGAGTGGGCGCTTGAAGCGATGCAGCCACGGTCTGACCCACGTCAACGTTGCGCGCAATGACGGTGCCATCGATCGGAGCGTGGATGGTGGTGTAATTTAAATTGGTTTGGGAAACCGTGACTGCTGCTTGTTTTTGCTTCACCTGGGCGGCGGCCTGCGTAACCTGCGCTTCGGCGGCGCCGAGAGCGGCTTGCGCGCTATCCGCATTAGCTTTGGCAAGATCGAGTTGCTGCTGACTCATGACGCCTTCTTTAGCCAATCCCAAAGTACGTTCGTAATCGGTCTTGGTTTGCACAGCGGTCGCGCGGTCTTTCTGCACATTTGCCTGCGCAGCTTGGAGATTCGCCTCGGCATTCGCCAGATCTGCTTTCGCCTGCAGCAGTGCGCCTTCGAATAGCGGTGGGTCAATCTGCGCTATGAGTTGCCCCTTTTTGACGCGGGAGTTGAAGTCCACGTACAAGTGCGAGATGGTGCCTGAAACCTGAGAACCCACTTGCACTGTGGTGACGGCATTAATTGTGCCGGTGGCTTCCACAACGTCGTGAATGTCGCCGCGATCGGCTTTCACCGTGAAGTATTGCGGCTTGTCGTTGCCTTTGAATTCGAAGGCGGCGAATAAAGCGGCAGCCACGATGATTCCCAATGCGATTAACCAGTGACGTTTTAGCAGTAACACTTGCGATCCTCGATTTAACTATCTATTTAATTCGATGCCTATGATGCAAACCTGACACCAAAAATATAGTCTTGGTTCGGTTGCAAGCCAACTTTTTACAAAACTTTACACGATGTGCTGCCCGACATCGGAAAGATAGTAGAGAACCATATTGAACCGTATTGACATATCGAATCGTAACGAGTAAAAACGTTGGCATGGCTGAGATGCTATTTACCCCACGCGATGCGGCTCAGATATTGGGTGTGAGTTATCCGGCGCTGAAGCAGTGGGTGTATAAGCGAAAGCTGCGCACGATTAAGACACCGGGTGGGCATCACCGTATTCCGCAAAGCGAGATTGACCGCTTGCTACACCGCGCGCAGAAGAAGCCTGGTCCAGAACTGCGGACGGGTCTTCGCCGTATCAGCGGCCGCAACCAACTTGTCGGTCGCATTGTGGACGTTCGTACCAGCGGATTGGTGGGACAAGTCGTTCTCTCCGTTGGCGGACAACAGATCACGTCGCTGATCACTGCGGATGCTGTGCGCGAAATGGGCCTCAAGAAAGGCCAGACGGCGGCTGCTCTCATCAAGGCAACGGAAGTCATGATCATTAAAGCCTGATTTCATGAACCCGCGGGACTAGTCAGGAGGTCTGAAAGGATCATGGGATGGGTCACGAAAATCGCCCTGATCGCACTGTTGAGTATTCCAGGTTGGAGCCAGGGGATTACGGTAGCAGCGGCAGCAGATCTAAATGCCCCCCTTTCTGAGATAGCGGCGAATTATCAGAAACAGACGGGCATGATACTGAAATTGTCGTTCGGTTCCTCAGGAAATCTTTTCAATCAGATCCAAAATGGAGCTCCTTACGACGTGTTCCTCTCCGCCGATGAAGATTATCCAAAGAAACTTATCGAGGCCGGTTTAGCGGAACCTTCTTCGTTCTCCCGCTATGCGATCGGCCGGTTGGTGCTCTGGACGCCAGAGTCTTCAGTTCTCGACGTAGAACATCGCGGGATGGATACCTTGCTGGACCCGGCAGTCAAAAAAATCGCCATTGCGAATCCACAGCATGCGCCTTACGGACGTGCCGCTGTGGCGGCATTGCGGCATTACGGGATATACGAGAAGGTGGCGGATCGTCTGGTGCTGGGTGAAAACGTCTCCCAGGCGGCGCAGTTTGTGGAATCGGGAAATGCGCAAGTGGGAGTCGTTGCCTTCGCGCATGC
>QIAP01000253.1 GCA_003225075.1 Acidobacteriota bacterium
TGGACGAATCTGGTCAAGAACCGGCTGAAGGGCGGAGCAAGAAGTTTCGAAGACTGATAGAAGCGAGATCGTAGGCGGATTAAGGGCGTAAAGAGGAATCACAAGAGTGCATAGATTCATTCGATGTATTTGATGGCCCGACAGCTAAAGAGCTACAACCGGAGGATGATTCGGGGCAGGAATAAGTTAAGCCTTCATGTCCATTGGGACCTGTTGGATTGTGGCTGAGGGGCGAGCAAAGCGCCTCCCGGAAAGGCTGGCCAAATAACATTCAGCCGGGGGGCAGGAAGGCGGTGTGCTTATGCAACTCCGCTAGAGGCCGGAAGTTCTATCTCTACTTTTTCCTCATTGTCGCGATCGATTGAGGCATGTTTTTATGAACTGGTTCACAAACTATGCTTTCGGTTCCCACGCGGCTGAGTGGCTCGCGCTCGCAGTCGTAATCTTACTTGCGCTCGCGTTATGCACCGGCCCACTGAAATTTGTCTTCTCGCTTCTTACCCACGAACGCGACGCAGACGAATCCGAGAAGGACTATTGGCGCATACATGGAGGAGAATAGAATGGCTTCGATGAACTGCCTGGTGAAAAACCAGGGATTCATTTTTGGTACACCTCCCCAGCCACTTCAATTCTGCGAACTCTGGCACAGTTCGTGCAGAAATGCCCGTGGATTCCTTCATGCGTGACTCAAGGCGATCTGCGGCTTCACACCCTCCTATCTCGTAAGGATTGTGCGTTGAGAGCGACCGTTTCATTTTGGCCCTCCTCGTGCATACGCAATGTTCGCGAGCGAAGGTGCAGAGTTAACTTTCGGCACATTGGATGCGCAAGCTATCGCGCAATTCAACTGCGAAGAAACTGCCGGACCAACCACTACGCAAACTCTCGCATTAGGTCGCGATCATAGCGATCAACTTATGACCACTGGTATCGCCAGTACAAGAAGGAGAAATGAATGAGTTATTCATCAAATGGAAATCGTCCCAAGCTTAGCGAGAAGGGACTTCTCACGCCTGATAACTGTGTTGTGGCGTTAATTGACCATCAGCCACAGATGCTCTTTGGAACATCGAATTTCGACCGACAGACAATCATTAACAACACCGTCGCTCTTGCGAAAGCTTCCCGAGTGTTCGATGTGCCTGTGGTGCTCACCACGGTGGAAACGAATTCCTTTAGCGGCAACATGTGGCCTCAACTCCGAGCTGTATTTCCGGGCCAGGAGCCAATAGAGCGTTCATCGATGAACTCTTGGGACGACAAGAACTTCGTAGCGGCCATTGAAAAGACAGGACGCAAAAAGATCGTGCTTGCTGGGCTGTGGACGGAGACTTGCGTGGCGCTACCCACGGTACAGGCGATCCACGACGGCTACGAAATCTACGTGGCGGAAGATTGCTGCGGTGACGTGAGTCAACTCGCTCATGACAATGCTATGAAGCGAGTAATCCAGGCGGGAGCAAAACCCGTGACGTCACTCTCAACCATGCTGGAGTGGCAGCGCGACTGGGCTCACAAGGAAACTTCCACGAAGTTCCCCGAATACGCCGTTCGCACTGCTGCCGTAGCTCACAAGTAAAGAACAGGGGCGGAAGCTTGCTTCCGTCCTTTCTCACAGGCGATGGAAAACAAAGAAGGAGATTCGTGTGTCTGCTGAAATCATCTTGCACAACGCCAAGATCGCCACGAATGGGGTGCCCTCGTTTGTCGAGGCGATCGCTATTTCTGATGGGAAAGTGACTGCCATCGGTGGCAATGAAGAGACTCTGCGTCTACGCGGGCCGGCGACCCGCGTCATCGACGGCCGGGGGCGCACCGTCATTCCTGGACTAAATGATTCGCATATGCATCCGATCCGCGGCGGGCTCAACTACAACCTTGAGTTGCGCTGGGATGGTGTACCTTCGCTCGCCGACGCTCTGCGCATGCTGAAAGACCAGGCGGCGCGGACGCCTGCTCCGCAGTGGGTCCGAGTAATCGGAGGGTGGACAGAGTTTCAGTTCGCCGAGGGCCGGATGCCAACGCTCGATGAGATCAATGCAGTAGCGCCAGACACACCGGTCTTCGTGATGCATTTGTACGACAGAGTGCTGTTGAACGGAGCGGCGCTTCGTGCGGTGGGCTATGACAAGAATGCCCCGGACTTTCCGGCCGGTGAAGTTCAACGCGACCGTCACGGGAACCCCACAGGTCTTCTCATCGCGAAGCCGAACGCAAATATTCTCTACTCCACCCTGGCCAAGGGGCCGAAACTTTCGCGCGAGGATCAGGTTAATTCTTCAAGGCAGTTCTTCCGCGAACTGAACCGTTTTGGAATCACCAGTGTCATTGATGCCGGCGGCGGATTTCAAAACTATCCTGACGATTACGGCGTTGTGAACGAACTGCACCGCAACGGAGAACTCTCCCTCCGGCTTGCTTACAACCTCTTTACGCAGAAACCGAAACAGGAACTAGGCGACTTCCAGAGCTGGACCAAAATGACGAAGCCCGGCGACGGCGACGATTTCTATCGCGTCAACGGCGCAGGAGAAATGCTAGTTTTTTCCGCCGCAGATTTCGAAGACTTTCTTGTCCCGCGGCCGGACATGCTCCCCGTCATGGAAAGCGAGCTAAGAGCCGTCATTAGACACCTCGTAGAGAATCGCTGGCCATTTCGCTTGCATGCGACATACAACGAGACGATCGAGCGAGCATTGAACGTTTATGAAGAGGTGAATCGAGAGATTCCGTTTGACGGCCTGCACTGGTTCTTCGATCACTGCGAAACCATCGCCGATCGCAATATCGAGCGTGTGAAGGCGCTGGGCGGCGGAATCGCGGTGCAGAACCGCATGGCCTTCCAAGGTGAGTATTTTGTCGAGCGATACGGGGCGCAGCAAGCCAAACGCACACCCCCAATTCGGAGAATGCTCGAGATCGGCGTTCCGGTCGGTGCGGGCACAGACGCAACGCGCGTCTCAAGCTACAATCCTTACCTTTCCCTCTATTGGCTTATCACTGGAAAGACCATCGGCGGTCTCAGCCTTTATCCACACGAGAATCGTCTCGATCGGGCGGAAGCACTCAAACTCTACACGATGGGCAGCAGTTGGTTTTCAACAGAAGATGGTAAGAAGGGAGCGCTTGCTCCCGGGCAGCTGGCGGACTTGGCCGTTCTTTCCGCCGATTATTTCTCGATTCCGGACGAGAAGATCAAGCAGCTCGAATCCGTGCTCACGATTGTAGGTGGGAAGATCGTTTATGCCACCGAAGAATTCTCAAAACTCGCGCCGCCAGCATTACAGGTGAGTACAAGCTG
>QIAP01000089.1 GCA_003225075.1 Acidobacteriota bacterium
TTACTTGGCGCCCCCCAAGGCCCTCTGTGGAGACGCAACGAGCCGCGTTTCTGCTTTAGTGTTCTCACGCGGGCGAGAGTTTCAGGTTCTCTCAAGGAGAGGGAGTGGGCACCGCCTAGTTCGCTCCCTGTCGATATAAATATCAGCATTAATGTCCAATTCGCGCCTTTCAGAGTGAATGAAACGACGCGGAGCTTGTCCCTTGCGCGCTGACGAGGCGACTCGCCAACGTGTTCGAGGTTAAACCGGTCCTCAAGAAGGAGCTCCTGGCGTGAACGTTCATCTGATTAACCCGAGCAGTGTGTCGTTTGGAACCGCGGTAATCACTCCGCGCTGGCAATATGTGCTGGCTGCCGCTACGCCGAAATCTTTTGGCGATCCGATTCTGGTGGATGAAACTTTGTTTCAAGTAGAACCGGAGAGCATAAAAAAAGGCGACGCGGTAGGGATTGGGATTCATACTGCGAATGCGTTGCGGGGCTACGAAATCGGGAAGATGGCGCGGGAGCGGGGCGCATTTGTGATCTTCGGGGGAATCCACGCGACTCTTTTTCCCGAGGAGGCGATGGAACTCGGTGGCGCGCACGCAGTCGTGAAGGGCGATGGTGATCTGGCTTGGCCGAGGGTGCTGGCGGACTGCTGCAATGGCGGACCGAAATCCGTATATGCGGGCGGGCAGATCGAGGCCAGCGATTTCAAGGCGGCGCGTTGGGACTTGATTCCGCGGAATCGTTATATGTGGGCGTCGGTGCAGACGGTGCGGGGCTGTCCCAAGCATTGCTCGTTTTGTTCGGTGTGGAGAACGGATGGGCAGCGTCCGCGGCAGCGCGCGTCGGATGTGGTGGTGGAGGAGATTGTGCAGTTGCGCCGCCTGGGCTTTCGCTTCATCGCATTGGCCGACGACAACTTTTATCCAGTGACTCTGACCGATCTGGAGTTAGCGGCACGGCAGAATAATGGCGAGCGGCTGCATGAACTAAGAAGAATTCGGGATGAGCGGTTCGAGTTAATGGCGCGACTGGCGAAGCTTCCGGACGACACGGTGTTCTTCACTCAGATTACGATGGAGGCGGCCGAAGATACGGAATTTCTGGACGCCATGCGTGCGGCGCGAATTAAAGGCGCATTGGTGGGAGTGGAATCGGTCACACCAAGCGGGCTGAAAGACGTCTACAAGGATTTCAATCTGGCAGGCGAAGCGCTGATTGAACAGCTCAAGACATTTCGGCGCCATGGGGTGCATGTGTTGGGGTCATTCATTTTTGGATTGCCGAGCGATCGTCCGGAGACGTTCGACACTACTGCGGCGGCGGCCATCAGCGCGGAACTTACGTTTGCACAATTCGTGACATTGAGCCCCTATCCTGGAACGGTGGACTTCATTCGTTGGGAGAAGGGGCTGGGAGAGAACCCGCCAACTATCGCAGGCATTCCCCTGACGCGGCGCTGGCTGATACCGCAGGCCTTGCGGCCGAAACTTTACTGGGACCACCCGCTGATGTCAGCGGAGGAAATACGGTCGAGGACTCAGGCGGTATGGGATACGTTTTACAGTTGGCGACCCATTTGGAAGCGCTCGCGTTTTATAAAGTCCAGCCGAGGCCGTCTGGCATTTCTCTTGATTTCCAAGATCTACCGTCAGATGTACGCAGACACCGGCATTGCTACCGATAGCGCCCGGGTATCGCGGTCGGCACGTTGGGTGCGAATCATGGCGAAGCCGTGCCGGCATCTATTTGCCGCGCAACCCCTGCCTAACTTGAAAGTCCCAGATGTAGATCAATCGGCAGTGAATTAGATCAAACTAGATTTTCGGAGCTTCTCCCTGGCGGGAACCGATTTGCTTGGGCAGTTCTCTGACTGCGAATCCGGCCAAGGCAGACATAATGGAGCCGGCAATGGTGAGGAAGAGTGTACTGGCGTAGCGCTCCAGCCATCCAGCAGCAGTTACAGTTTCGGACGTGACACCAGTGGCTCCCTGCCACGAGAGTGCAATACCGGCACGCCGGGCGGATACAGACAGAGTGCGTTCACTGTTGCGGGAAAAATCGCCGCTGATGGTGTCGTCGCGCGCAACGCCGTCGTCGGAGGTCACCTGGACACGAATCAAGTGCTTGCCTGAGGTGAGCGGCAAATTCTGCGAAAGAGTGCCTTGCACGGAATCTGGAATGAGGCCAAGTCTTTTCTTCATAGAGCCGGTAAGTTTGCCGGAGTAGGCAATCTCACCATCCACCCAAACCGCAATGCGGGCGCTGCGAAAGGAATGCTGAACCTTGAGATGGAGGCTGGAGGTCTTGTCGGCCAAGAACAAATGCAGCCCCATCAACGTGGCTGCCACTGTGAACAGCACGAGCATCACCCAGGCAGTGATCGGAACGCGTGCGGCACGTTGCCGGGTCTTCTGCCAGACGCGGAAGGCGGTGGCTTGCAGCGTTGCGACACCAGGGTGGGTGTTGGGAACTTCGTCCATGGGAAGGTCTATTTTCGCGCGTTCGGGGAGTAGGACTCCAGTTACCAAGGTGTAGGAAGAGTCAAACGGCAAGAACCTGGTTGAAAGAGACGTCTTTACCCTGGCTGCTCGCGGGAGGAATTTGGGCTCTCATGCCGCCACTGCCCAAAAGGCCTACAATCCAATAGTTAGCAGAAGGCCTTGTCGAATCTTGGCCAGGCTTTCTGACGGCTTTCGAACCAAACCCAGGGCCTAGAAGTGACATCCAACCAACAGGCCACGTCCTTAACAACCTGGCCGGGATCTGCGGAGGAATTATGCGGAAACTTGGAATTGCGATTGGAATCATCATTGTTCTGGTCATCGTGGCGGCTGTGGCCGTGCTGGCGCTGGTGGACGTGAACAAGTATCACGGGGTGGTACAAAGCCAACTCGAGCAGCGGCTGAACCGGAAAGTGACGCTGGGCGAGATGCACCTCGGTATTTTTCCGCCGCGGTTCCAAGTCCAGAACCTGGCCATTGCGGATGATCCGAAATTCAGCACTGGAAGTTTTGTACAGGCGCAACAAGTGGATGTGTCGGTAAAGCTGATGCCACTGTTCCACCACTCGGTGGAGATCAATTCGTTGGACCTACAACGACCAACAGTTGAGCTGGTGCAAAATACACAAGGCGTGTGGAATTTTGCGTCGCTGGGAAAGCCGACGGAATCGACCACGGGGGGAGCTAATCCAAATCCACCCGCGCGGCCGGCGGGAACGAATCAGCCTGCGAGCGGAGCGCCCCAGGGTAGTACATCCGGATCGAGCAGTTCCGGAAATGAATTCTCGCTGGGCAAACTGACCATTAGCGATGGACAAGTCGCGCTCACCGACCAGGCGAAAAGAAGTCCACGAGCGGTTTACGATCATATTAATTTGACGCTTACGGATTTTGCGCCTAATAAGCCTTTTTCCATTGATGCGGCAGTGCATTTGCCCGGTTCCGGAGCGGAGCAAATTCATCTCCAGGGCGAAGGGGGACCGATAGCAACGAACAATTTTGGCATTACCCCGTTTCGCGGCACGCTGGATTTGAAGGGAGTTGGCATTGCTGATCTGCAAAAATTTCTTCAGACCGGGGCGTTGGCCAACACCGACGGCAGCTTGTCCGGCAAGACCGACATCAATAGTGAAAATGGAAAGATTGCAGCCAAGGGACAGATGACAATACAGAGTCCGCGAGTACGCGGGCTTGACGTGGGTTATCCGATTACGGCGGACTACGATCTAAGTGATGACGTTAACAGTGATTTACTGCGGATCAACAAAACCACGCTGAAGCTGGGGGAGACACCGCTGTTCGTCAATGGGACGGTGAACCTGAAGCCGACGCCGGCGCAACTGGATGTCAATTTAAAGGCAAATGATGTTTCCATTGCGGAAGCAGCACGCCTGGCGGCAGCCGCCGGGGTGGCGTTCTCTCCAGGCACCACGGTTAACGGACGGGTGAATGCTGATATCACGGCGCGCGGTGCGGCGGATAAACCTGCCCTAACTGGGACCATTGCCGGCCGTGATGTTCAGGTAACAGGGAAAGATATTCCGCAGCCGGTACAGGTTAAGGCGATCAATCTGGCGTTGACACCGAACGAAATTCGCTCTAACGACTTCAATGTGACATCGGGTGGAACGAACATCGCGGCGAGATTTGCGCTGCGGCAATACACCTCGAAGTCTCCGCTGGTGGATGCGGCGGTGCAGGCGCCGAAAGCGGCCCTGCCCGAGGTTCTGGCTATGGCCAAGGCGTGGGGGGTAACCGGGCTGGACAAAATCAGTGGTGCAGGAACACTAAGCCTGGATATGCATGCTGCGGGACCATTGCAAACCATTGGCTCGAACGAAATCCTGAGAGCATTGAATGGCAATTTGAACACCAACTTCATGAATGTGCGTTTGGCGGGTACGGACATCAGTCACGAACTGGCTTCGATTGCAAAATTCATCAGACCGGGTGGGGACAAAGATCAGGGGTTCACCAACATTCTAAAAATGACGGGTAATGTCCTGGTGAGAAATGGGGTAGCCCAGACCAACGATCTGCAGGCGCTGCTTGATCTGGGAAATGTCGGGGTGGCGGGAACTGCGGACCTGGTGACCCAGGCGCTTAATCTGCGCGTGACCGCGGTGCTTTCGAAAGCTGCCAGCCAGCAAGTGGGCGGAACGGGAATTGGCGGATACATGAACACGGCTCTCTCCAACAACCAGGGCGAGATCGTGATTCCGGCGATCGTTACCGGTACTTTTCAGCATCCCATTTTCCAGCCCGATGTACAGAAGATCGCTCAGATGAGGTTGAAGGGATTGTTGCCGAGCGCCGACAACCCTAACGGCGCCGTTACCGGAATGCTGGGAAATCTGTTGGGACAAAAGACAGGAAATCAAAACCCACAACAAAAACAGCAACAGCAACAGAATCCAGGACAAAATGCAGTGCAGCAAGTGCTGGGTCTTTTCGGGGGCAAGAAGCAACAGCAGCAACAGCAGCAACAGCCGCAGCAGCAGCCGCCACAGAAGTAGCGTGAGGTCCGGAATTCGGGCTGCTAGTTGAAGTTCCGGCGCTAGCTTCTGGCATGAAGCCAGAAGCTAGCCGGCCCGGTATTGCATTTTCGTAGCCAGCGGACCGTGGTCTGCGACTCAAGTTTTTCTCTTCTTCATTCTGCGATTCAAAACTTCCGTCGGTATGTTCTAATAGCGAGTCTTTCCTGAAAGTTCACAACGTGTGAGGTGGTCTTGATCCGATTTCTTCGAGGCCGAATCTACATTTTGATTTTGACTGTCGTACCTCTTCTAGTCGCGGGATCTCTCATCGCTCAAACTGCTCCTCCCTCGGACCTGGATGCCTGGGTCGCGCGATCGATGAAGACGTTTGACGTGCCCGGGCTTTCGGTTGCGATCGTCAAGGATGGAAAGGTGGTGCTCACCAAAGGCTACGGCGTGCGCAAGCTGGGAGAACCGTCGTCCGTTGATGAGCGCACGATGTTTGGAATCGGTTCGAATACCAAGGCGTTTACCACCGCGGCCCTGGCTATGCTGGTGGATGAGGGCAAGATCTCGTGGGATGATCCGGTTTACCAGCGCTTGCCCGATTTCCAGATGTATGACCCCTACGTTTCACACGAAATGACCATCCGCGATTTGCTCACGCACCGTAGCGGGATGGGACTGGGCGAAGGCGACTTGCTGATATGGCCGCACAGCACGTATACACGCGATGAGATTATTCACCGGCTTCGGTATATGAAGCCCGTGTCGAGCTTTCGCAGTCGTTACGCGTACGACAATCTGATGTACGTGGCGGCGGGACAGATCATTCCGGCGCTGACCGGGAAATCCTGGGATGACTTTATCCGCGCGCGGATTTTTGGGCCGCTGGGAATGAGTTCATCCAACCTAAGTAATGCCGCCTTCAAAGCAGGCGACGATTACGCGTGGCCGCACTCCAAGGTGGAAGGTAGGCTGCAGGCCATCGAGTTTGAGAACCTAGATAACGCTGCCCCTGCCGGCGCGATCAATTCCTGCGTGGCCGATATGGCTAGGTGGGCGTTGGTACAACTGAACCGGGGAAAGTTGGTTGACAAGGAATGGCGGCTGTTCAGCGAGCGGCAGTCGCGCGAAATGTGGTCGCCACAAACCATTTTGCCGATCGGCGAGGGAGAGCCGTCACTCGCGGCGTTGAAACCAAATTTCGCCGATTACGGTCTGGGCTGGGGATTGCGCGATTATCACGGCCGCAAGGTGGTAGGGCATACTGGCGGCGTGGCGGGATTTGTGTCACGGGTCATGCTGGTGCCGCAAGAAAACCTTGGGGTTATTGTGCTCACCAATGCGGAGGAGGGTGGGGCGTTCGACTCGATTCTGTACCACATTCTCGACCAGTATTTTAGTTTGCCGGTAACTGACTGGATTGCCGCTTTTAAGGCGGCCAAGGATCACGAAGAAAAAGACGCGGCGGAAGTGGAGCGGAAGCAGGCTGGTTCGCGGGCAACGGATTCCAAGCCGTCGCTTCCACTGGAGAAATACGCAGGCGCGTATAGCGATGCGTGGTATGGGCCGGTGAATATCAGCGTGGAGAATGGCAGGCTCGTGCTCCGCTTCAGTCATACTCCGCAACTGACGGGCGAACTGGAGCATTGGCAGTACGATACGTTTAAAACTCACTGGCGCGACCGTACGGTTGCGGACGCCTTTGTGACCTTCGCGCTACAGCCGAATGGCAATATTGATCATTTCAAAATGGTGCCGGTTTCTCCGCTGGCAGATTTCAGCTTTGATTACCAGGATTTGTATTTGACGCCAGTGGCGGGCTCGACAAAATAGCATCCGCTGAAGCTAAGCACCGAGGATGCGAAGGTTTTCGCTAAGCAAGCAGCGAAGTTCTTTTCCCGCTGTGGCGGGTACAATAATGACGAACCGAGGACCAGGCATGTCTGTCACCCGCAGTGTTCGTCGTGAAACCGCGTCGGCGGAGATTCCTGCCGTCCCTCTGACCACTGAAGGCTATAGCGTACTGCATCAGATGATGCGGGTGCGTTGGTCTGCCTGGAGAGCTTTAGGTGACAACGAACGGCGCGAGATTGCCGCGGAGGCGGCCGCCCTGCTGGCGAAGATGGAACAGAATTCCGCGGGGCAGTCGGCGCTTTTTTCGCTGCTTGGCCACAAGGGCGATCTAATGCTGGTGCATTTTCGGGAGTCGTTTGACCTGCTGAATCAGGCGGAGTTGCAGTTGGCGCAATTGCGACTGCACGATTTTCTCGAACCGACGACTTCGTATCTGTCGATGATTGAGCTGGGCTTGTATGAGTCAACGATCAAGGCTTATCGGGCTCTCGCGGATCGCGGCGTGGAGCTTTATTCGGAGGAGTGGAAACGGGAGATCGGCGATACGGTAGCGCGGCAGAAAGAAGCGATGCACCCACGGCTCTTCCCTGCCATGCCATCGCATCGGTATATCACTTTTTATCCCATGGACCGCAGACGGGGCGAGGAGAAGAACTGGTACACGCTTCCCATTGAGGAGCGCCAGCGGCAGATGAACGAGCACGGGATGGTAGGGCGACGCTATGCGAGCGAAGTGAAACAGATCATTACCGGTTCGATTGGATTCGATGATTGGGAGTGGGGGGTGGATCTGTTCGCCGACGATCCGCTGGTATTTAAGAAGTTGATATACGAAATGCGCTTTGACGAAGTCAGCGCGGTGTATGCGTTGTTCGGACATTTCTATGTGGGAGTACGGTGTCCGGCAACGGAGTTGGGGAAGCTGCTGAGCGGTGAAGTGCCGGCGAAAGCGGCATCCAGGCCGTAAAGCTAATGCTAGCGTTTGCGAGTCGCTTTCGGCCGTGGAAACTTGAACTCGTGTTGGGACATATTCACGCGGCGTCCGCGGAAGGTGACTCCCTCGGCTTCCAGGCGCAGGCGCTGTTCGAAAGCGGAGTCTCCCCGCAGTTTGATTTCACCGCCCACGCCCAGGACGCGATGCCAGGGCAATCCCATTGACGTGTGCAGGGCCCGCACGACTTGGCGGGCCGCGCCGGGATAGCCTGCGGCGCGCGCGACGGCACCGTAGGTGGAGACCTTCCCGCGTGGGATTTTTCGGATAGCGGCGACGATTCGTTCACGCATTGGGGATTATTCTATTCAACCTCGACTACAGGGCGATCCATCCAGCCCGAATCAACCACAACGAACCTATCGAAACCAGAAGCCACAGCAATACTCCCTGCAAGAGCGGGCGGTGGCCGACCTGTTTCAGGGTGGCGATGGAAATCCCGCTGCCAATCAGGAATAGAGTAACGGTGAGTCCGATGCGAGCGGCGTGGGCGAGCACGCGATAAGCTGGGGCGCCGGCTGGAAAGTATGTGTTGCACATTGCAGCCAGGCAGAAGAATGCGATGAACCAGGGCCATTGGATATTTGCCTTGGCGCGCATCGCGATGGCCGTCGCTAGCGATAAAGGAACGATCCACAAAGCGCGGGCGAGTTTCACGGTGGTGCCAACCGCCAGGGCCAGGGGGCCGTATTTTGCGGCGGCGCCGACGACCGAGCTGGTGTCATGGATGGCGAGCGCGGCCCATAATCCAAACTGTGTTTGGGTGAGTTTGAAAGCCGCTCCGATGGCGGGGAAAATCAGCAGCGCGATGGAGTTAAGGACGAATACGGTGCCGAGCGAGACCGCCATTTCTTCGTCGGTGGCGTGGCAGATGGGACCGACAGCGGCGATCGCGCTGCCTCCACAGATCGCGGTGCCGGTTGAAATCAGGAAGGCCGAAGTCCTCTGCATCCCTAAAAAGACGCCCAAGGCCATGCCGACGAGCATGGAAAAACTGATGCTCAGCATGGTGTAAACAAATCCGCTGCGTCCGGCGCTTACTACCTGGTGGAGATTCATCCCGAAACCCAAGCCGACCACGGAAGCCTGCAGCAGATACTTCGATAGAGTTCTGGAGGCGGTATCGAAAGGATTGGATAGCAGTAGGCCAAGGGCCAATCCAATAGCCAGCGCCGCGGGTGGGGAGACAAATCCGCTCGCGGCTATGACCAAGCCGAGGACAAAAAGAAGTTTGCGAATCATGAGGGAGAGAATTGGGGCGCGAAGCGGGAGTCGCGCCCTTCGAAGACCAATCTATGCGGCAGCACCCCTTCGGAAGGACTGGACGGCCTGCTCTTCGTTGTCGTAGACCTCAAAAATCGTGACCAGTTTGGTGACCTGAAGGAGATCTCCGACGCGGGGAGTAAGACTGGCCAGCTTGATCTTGCCTCCATTGGTCTGGGCACTGGTGTAAAGGGCTACCAGGGTGCCAAGTCCTCCCGAGTCTATATAGCTGACGCCAGATAAATTGAGCACGATGTTTTTGTTCTCATTGATCAATTTCTTGACGGTGTCGCGCAGATTTGCCGATTCCTCGCCGAACACGATCCGGCCATTGCAATCTACAATCAAGACACCATCGATGGTGCGGGTACTAATTCTGAGTTGCACGGAAACCTCCTGGGGCCTAGGCAAACAGGGCCACTGCAGCCCACAAAGCCTATCGCTTCGGCGGTTGTGGTGCAAGCAGTTTGTAGTCAGTTTGGCGGATTGACGACGCCCGGCTTATGGCAGGGGAGGGGCAAGCCGTCGCAAGGGCGGGCTAGAAGAGCCCTCCTTCTCCGTACCGGCGGCCTAAGGGTAAAACGGCGTCCGGTCGAAAAGGTCGTGTGGCTTAAACATAAAGCCCGTCCACATGACCAGCGCAACGCCATGCCAGTAACCATTCACAATCTCGCCGTCCTCATCGCGGGGATGATGGTGAATTGACCCCTTGTACCACAGGACAACGTCAGTATCGGCGGCCGGTTCAGGGGGCGTGATGTAGGACAGCAGATCTCTTGCGCTCATTTCCGTCCAGTTATAGTGGGTGACCCAGAAATCCTGCTGAGTGAACGCCTCCAGATGGCGGGATAAACCTCCGGTAGGCAATGGAATAAGCTGGTACTCAGTCTGGTCGCCTTTGCCGTTTTTTAGGAATTTGTCGCTGACATTCAGAGAGTTGAAGGCATGGGGATCCCATGGCAGCCCCGCCTCAAACAGTGAACACCGGCTCCACGTCGGTGGCAGAGGGACCAGGCAGAGATTCTATGTGGGTACCCAGGGCTACGGAATCGTTCGGCCAGCCGTTGAGATCAACATCCAACCGCCAGATGGGGTTGTGCATGTGCGTTTCCCAGGGGTCGCTGGGAGAGTTGGAGGAAGTTGCCCCCACCCGACCGATGACTACGCCATCATCGCGGAAGGTCCATTCAATCACATAGTTGTACCAGGCTGCGGCGAGTGCCGACCACAATATTAGTTCCTCGCCGCGACGGACATCATTGTCAGACTTCCACGCCAGTCCCCGGTCATGCACCTGTTTGCACACATTTCCGCCAAAGACAGTGCCCCCAACCGCAGCGGGACAGTCCTGCGCACCTACGGGCGTCAGAGGGAACATATACTCCACATCGTAGTAACGGGGCGAGCCAGTGTGATAAGGAACGAAAATCTCCGAGAGCCGAGCATCCCAGAGGAGGAAAAGCCAATTCGAGGTGGGCGACTTGCGGAAATAAGCCCAACGGATCAGCAAGCCGTTTCCCGGAACTGTATCCCAGCAGAGGCGCCAGTGGGTAACCTCGGGACCGGCGGTGGGAAAGCTTTGGTCGACGAGATTGGCGCCCGAACAGGGCATCCACGGAGGCGGCGTTTGGGCGGAGGCCAACAAAGAGAGGACAATCTCAGCGAGTAGCAGGAAGAAGACTTGGCGGGCGCAGGAGGATTTCATTGCTGTTTCTTCCTTTCCACGTAGACTCGCTTAGCCGTCAAGTCGGCGATGATCATGGGACCACTAAGAAAATCCCGACCACGACGAAACGCCAACTGGAGACATCGGTGCTTGAAACAAGGGTCATGTTCATCGCTAGACCGGACCCTTGCGTAAAGCCAGCTGAAAAGCGTCAGCGAGATCCTCCGTCGTCATGGGAACCTGGCTACCGTCCAGACGTATCACTTGCTCCACGGCGGCACTCGCAAGATTGACGAGGGCCCGAGCACCGACTTCCCCTTGGGGTTGGAACAGCACGACTTCGGCGTGACGCACGGGTCGGGCCGACTCAGTCGCGGACTCGGGCTTTAGAGCCACGACTTGGACCAGGACGAGCCGCACGTTGGCCTCACCAACGAGGTCCCGGACTCTCCTATCGGACCGCGCCAGCCGTTCCGCTACTGCTTTGTCCTCCTTATCGAGAGGGTTGAGAGGAAGGGCTTTTTGTTCTGGGCGGGGCTGCTGCTGGTTGGGTACCGATTGAGCTGAGCCAAAAACGAAACCGAAAAGGGCCAAACTCAGGATGACCAAAGCTCGAAGAGTAAATGCGGTCCTACAAGAGCGAGAAATAAGATATCGCAAGAAGGTCACGCGGCACCTCCTATCACGTACTCATCTATACGGGCGCAGATCCCCACATGGGAGTTTACCCTTCTCTGGCAGAATGAGTGACTGCGTTTTCGATACCTTCGCGCTTGCAACTGATCTTCCTTACACTCACGAGGTGTTAGGCAGATTCAGCTATCCATCTACGTCTTGATGGTGAGGCAGTTATCGTGTGACGGACAATTTTCTTTAACCTCGGTGATCGTTCATCCAGCGATTCCCCTATCCGGTAAGATAGTTGGATTATCCGTTTAGATAGCTTGGGGACATCTTCGCTGACTCACATTTCAAAAATTGCCACGGGCTTATATCTGTTGAGAAATCAAAGATTGCTAACGAAGGAGAATTCCGGACGGCGATTTTAGCGGGGCGGCATCACGTATAATCGAGTGTCAACCCCATGAGCTACCAAGTCCTGGCGCGCAAGTACCGTCCCCAGAAATTCTCCGAGGTGATCGGGCAAGAACACGTCACCCGCACGCTCAAGAACGCCATTGAGCAGGGGCGCACCGCCCATGGATACATTTTCAGCGGGCACCGGGGCATCGGAAAGACTACCGTGGCGCGCATTCTGGCGATGGCGCTGAACTGCCGGTCTACGGACCATCCGGTGCCGGAGCCTTGCGGGATATGCGATTCGTGTACCGAGATTCGAGCCGGGAATGCCGTAGATGTGATCGAGATTGACGCCGCTACCAACCGCGGCATTGACGAGATTCGCGAGCTAAGGGATGCGGCGAGGTATCGTCCCGCGAGAGATCGGTTCAAGATTTACATTCTCGATGAAGCGCACCAGATTACCGACGCAGCGTTCAATGCCCTGCTGAAGACGCTGGAAGAGCCGCCTGACCATATGGTGTTTATGCTGGCTACCACACAGCCAGAGGATATTCCGCAGACGATCCGGTCGCGATGCCAGCATTTCAGTTTCCGTGCGGTGCGCTTCCAAGATATTTTGGGACAACTGCGAGCGTTGGTGACGGCGGAAAAGATCGAAGCTGACGAAGATGCACTGGCGCTCCTGGCCGAGGCCGGGGATGGGTCCATGCGCGATGCGCTCTCCATTCTTGACCAGGCGATCGCCTCGTGTGATGGCAGGTTGACGGCGGATGCAGTACGGCAGTTGGTGGGCGCGGCGCACTCGGGTGTGCTCGAAGACGTGATGCAGGCAGTAGCGCAGGCATCAAGTGAAGAAGTATTACGGCTGGCAGACAAGCTGATTTGTGAGGGACATAACCCGACACACTTCGCCCGGCAGATGGCGCGTTTTCTACGCAACGCGGTGGTGGCGAAAGTGGCCGGGAAAGACTCACCGCTGCTTCAGCTATCGGGTGACGAGCGGGCGCGGGTGGCGCGAGTGGCGGAGCTGTTTGGCGAGGAGGATCTGGCGAGGCATCTCCAGATCATGCTGCGTACTCACAGCGAACTGGGCTACAAGCAGGAACAGCGGTTTCATCTTGAACTCGGACTGCTGAAGATGGCGCATGCGCAACGCCTGCTGCCGATCGAGCAGTTGCTGACCGAGGCGGCGGGAACTCAGTCGGGGGGTGCTTCCACCCGAGCACCGGGTAGACCGTCAATTGTGGCTGCGGCAGGGGAGCGGCGGAGTGCGGCAGAGTCGCAAGCATCCGGGTATGTTTCTCCATTTGCTGCCGATTCGGCGCGAAAGGGCGGCTCGAAACCGGAGCTTTCGGCGGACGTTCAGCCGGGTTCCGGGCCGCGAATCGTTGCTGCGGCTGTCGCGCCGGCTAGAGTTGTTATGGGAGCTGCGGCTCCGGCGGTAGCTGAAGTTCCGGAAGAATCGGCGGAGCCGGATGCGCAGGGAGAACCAGTTCGGCAGTCGTCTGCAGTGGAAAGTCTGCGGAGCAGCGTGTTAGGGGCCCTGGCGAATGCAGGCCATCGTATGCTCGCATCCATGCTGGAAGGTGGGGAATGGAGAGTGAACGCTGGAGAGCTGGTGATTTCGGCCGCTGCCTCGGCGACTGTAATTGACATGGCTCTGGGAGCGGATGCCAGGCGTTTGGCTATCGCCACGGCGAGTGGAGTGCTGGGGCGTCCGGTAAAGCTCAACGTTGTGCCGGGCGGGACGTCCGAAGGAGCGCCTGCGAGTCGAGCGGCTTCCAACGGAGGAGGCCGCAGCCGCGCCGAGCAGGATGCGGTGGTGCAACGCATGCAGGAGAAGTTTGGGGCGCAGATTCGGACGATTATTGATTACCGGGAGAAGCGGTAGAGGAAGGTTTCAAGGTTTCAAGGTTTCAAGGTTTCAAGGTTTCAAGGTTTCAAGGTTTCAAGGTTTCAAGGTTCTTCAGGTTTCAAGCTTTTCAGGTTTCAAAGTCGCAACCCGAAATCTTTGCGAACAAAATCGGAACCGTCAGGAAATTGGGATCTAAAGAGGATGCGCGATGGGCGGATTTAATATTCAAGAATTGATGTCGCAGGCGAAGCAGCAGTACGAAGTGCTGCAGAAGAAGATGCAGGAAACGACGGTGGAGGCATCCTCTGGCGGCGGAACCGTGACGGTCAAAATGGATGGGCGTAAGCAACTTCTGAAGGTGACAATCGATCCCGAGGCGGTGAAAGCCGGTGACGTGGAGATGCTTCAGGATCTGATCACGGCAGCGGTCAATGAGGCGGCCCGCAAGGTGGATGAAAGTATGCAGTCTACTATGGGCGGGATGCTGGGCGGACTCGGGTTGTGAGAATTTATAATTTAGTAATTTGTAATCGGTAATTTGCCAGGGCGCGATCGCTGCGTCATTCGTTTGTCGTAGTAAGCGATCGCAAATCCTCTTATGTCCAAATTTGCCGAGCCGATGACGCGGCTGATTGACGAATTGAAGAAGCTTCCGGGCATCGGCAGCAAGACCGCGCAGCGGCTCGCCTTTCACATCCTGCGATCGAGCGATGAAGACGCCGAGGCTTTGGCGGTGTCAGTGCGCGAGGTGAAAGCCAACCTGCGGCTTTGTTCCATCTGCAATAACATCACCGATGTTGATCCCTGTGTCTATTGCAGCAGTCCTACGCGTAACCAGCGGCAGGTGTGCGTGGTTGAAGAACCTACCAACATCGCTGCCATCGAAAAAACCAAACACTTTAACGGCGGGTATCATGTGCTGCGAGGGGGAAGCGACAGCGGTCTACCTGGCGCAACAGTTGAAACGTCCCGGGCTCAGGATCACGCGGATTGCCATGGGCATTCCTGTGGGCAGCGATATCGAGTACGCCGATGAGATCACCATGCTGAAGTCCATGGAAGGGCGGCGCGAGTTGTAAATTCCTATCCCTGCTAAATTCTTCTGAAGAGCTGTCCTGGCTTACTTCACTTTTCCTACTTATGCAAAGTTTTTGTTTGTCACGGGTGGCCGCGACAGGGAATCCTATTCTCGATTTTATGACATAAAACTAACCTCCTATTAAAGAATGACTTACAGGCACCCGTTCTAGTGACACGCGAAGCCGATGAGTGGCCCACCGGTTGCTGATAGATCCTGGGTTCGCCACTCGCTCGCACTTTACCGTCGGGCTGAAAAGCGAGGAGCGCAAATCGGAAACGAAGCTGGCCACAACCCAGGGCCAGCGCCGCATTCTCCGCATCAGCCGCGCCGGGCTGCGATGTAACCGCATCCCAACTCGACGCCATAAGAAACCGGGCCAACCAGCCCGGTTTTCTTATCTCCAGAACTGACCACTTCACTGCGGCTCAAAGGCGGGCTCCGGCTCAAGGAAGAAATTGGGCTCCTCTTCCTGCCCGGAAATGCCTTCGGGGAGTTGGCCGCGATTGTACTCGGCCATGCGGTTCTTCCACTTCAGGAACTGGGTAATGGTTTGCGGCTCGATGCGAATTTCCACCCGGCGCAGGCTAGCCAACAGCAAATTCATTTCGTAGTGCAAGCCCGGGGTGGTACGCATCTTCTTGCTGGAGGGGCGAATCATTTCGATGCGGTGGCCACGGGTTTCGAGCAGTCCCCAACCGATGGGCAACTCTTCCAGACGCAGCAGTCCAGCCGGAACCAGGTAGAAGCGTTCGCAGCCCAGACCCAGCTCGGCTTTCTGGCGAAAGGGTTTGCAGCGGTCCGCGAGAAAATCTGGGCGGGAAAGTTTGCATTCCACCAGAACCGAGTGGGAGGCGCGCTTCCAGCCAATGGCGTCGGGCATCTCGCCGCTGACGCAGGCCTGCTCGGCGAGCACGATCCCGCAGCGATAACGACGGAGCCAATTTACCGCCATTTGTACCAATTGGGCGTGGGTCATGACAGCAATGGTTTTACTCGCGAGGGAGCGTTCGAGGAAGTGACTGAGTGGTTTCGGGTTTTTGAGCACCGGTTCACACATGTAAGTGGCCCGGCGGTCTCCATGCTTCTCCGGAGGACAAAGGCTTGACCTTCTACCCTTTCAGCTGACCTGGGCGAACGGAGGGTTTCCCACATTGGAACAATTACCTCCGTAACGTGCATAGTCATGTCAGTTCGCATTACCCTGACGAGTGACCGTTGTGCCAGGAGCGGCGTATCTATACCACAAACATCAATAAGGACAACAGGAACGCATCGGCCAGTGCGTTCGTGCACAGTCTCAACATCCTGGTGAAGTACGTGCGCATGTATGGCTTCGAGCATAAGCGCACCGAAGGCCAATTCGAAATCGCCTGGAACGAACTGCAGGCGGCGATTCCACAAGCGGGGGACGGCGGTTTTCTGCTGGGGGTTTCCGGTAGCAAATTGCTGCTCGACGGCATCCCGATCGAAACTGGCCAGGCGGAGCGCACATTTGCGCAACTGCTTACCACTGCGGGTCTGGCGAGCATTCATTTTTCCACCAAAGTAACGGTAACGGATTTTGCCCGCCTGGTCCGCGCTTTCGCGATTGGGGGCTCCAAGGGCCAGGATGTCGCCAAGCACATTAAAGACACGCTCGGCGAAATCAAAGATTCCACCATCAAGATTAACGAAGTGAAGTTCGTGGCGGCCGATCCCGCAACCGGAGACGTAATGGTTGCGTCCCAGATCGCCGCGCAATCTCTGGGACCAGAATTCAAGCAATGGCTGAATGATCCGCAGAAATTGCTGCAACTGATCGCGGCGGCAGAGGGTGCCCGCAGCGGTGGGGGCGACGGAACGATGGTTCCCTTAGGCAGCGTTCCGCTGGTGAGCGGGAGCGGAGGCGGGGCTGCAACAGGAGGGGGAGGAGGGGGAGGCGGTGGCGGCGTTGTCGGAGGTGTCGTGGGGGGCGTTGTGCCGCTCCAGGAGCAGGAGGTCATTCAGGCGATTCGGCTGCTTACCCGGTTTGGAGAGGCGGGAAAAGACGAATCGAAGACTCCGATCCTGCAAAAGGAACTCAGCGAGACCGATCCCAATACCAAACTGAATCTGCAGCAGTTGCTGGAGAGTCTGGCTGCCAATCTTCCCAGCGAAAAGACCGAGACTCCGTTGCTCATGAAGGCGGCGGAGCACATGGCCATCCGGTTTGCGCTGGAGCGATATTCGAAGGGCGAAGTGCGGGTCAATGCCGTGCACCAAATGATGGAACACATGAGCCGGCAGATGGACACCCTGCGCCAGATTCTGAAAATCCAAGAAGATAAAATGGGTAAGGCGGGGCTGCTGGTCGAATCGCACGCCGACATTCTCGACCGGATGTTCTGGGCAGAGGTGCCTGAGGCGGGCAAAAAAAGCGTTCTGCTTTCGAATGAAGCGGCTTGCGTACCCCCAAGAAATGTGCGGCAGTTTGTAGAGTTGCTGCTGGAACGCGGGGATAAGGAGGGTGCGGGAGGAATCCTGCTGAATTATGTAGGCTGCCTGGATGCGAAGGACATTGAGCCGCGCCGTAAAACGGCGATTGGTCTAAGTCAGTTGCCAGACCTGTATGCCGGTCCCGGAGGCACATTGTTGGCGACAACCATCCGCAAAGTGGGCGAGCATCTATCGAAGGAGCAGGATTCTGAGTTGCAGAGCATGCTGAGTTCTGCTTTCGTGCGACTGAGCCAGGAAGCCAGCTCGCGCCGGAACTATCCGGCGGTAAGCGAAGTGTGTGAGTCGATGGACGTTGTGGCAAAGGCGCGGCCGGTGCTGGCGAGTGATATGCGTCCGCGCATTGGGGTAGAAAACCGTTTGCCAGAATTTATTGAGGAAGCGCTGGGATCTTCAGAGATACCCAAGGATCTGATAGATGTGCTGCGTCGCACTTCGCAGGCCGCTGTGGAGCATCTTTCGGACCGCTTTTTCCGCTGTATGCGCCGCGAAGAGTGTGACCGGATGGTGGACATGGTGCGGGAACTCGGCTCTCCGGCTCTAGCCCAACTTCGGGAAATGCTGCGCACCGGGCAGCCGCGCCAGGCTTCGTCGACGGTGGGTTTGCTGAGCCGGCTCGACGTAGGCACCATGCTGGAATTGCTTCCCGTGCGGCTAAAGGAATTCAACCGTTTTTACCACGACGTGGTAGTGCGACAGGTGGCGTACGGTGCGGCCCACGATCGCGGCCGTTCCCTGCTTGAATTATTGGAGATTATTGATCCGTTGGTTCTGCCGCAGGCAGTCGACGAAATCGGCATGAGTGGAGATCGCACCGCGTCCGAACCGCTGATCGTCATGGCGCAGGTGGGCGAGGCGGAATCGCGCTCGCCATTCGTTCAATTGAAAGCCATTGAATCATTAGGCAGACTGCGTGAGCCGGAAGCAGTACCGGTATTGCGCCAGATAGTCGAAGCCAAAAAAAGGTGGAAATGGGCTCATCACCGCGAATTGCGAATTGCGGCGGCGCAATCGTTGGTAAAAATCGATCCTCGTTATGGCAGCCAGGTTGTCGCCGATAGTGGCCTGGAGCCCGCGGAATTAGCGATCGCGCCCTTGGATGCGGCGCCGGCGTGTCCGTGGGTCCGGCAGCGCCGTTACGAGCGCATAGTTTTATCGCGAAAGGTGTCGGCCCAGTTGGGCAGTTCCTGGGGGAAATCCAGTATTATGATCCGCGAGTTGAGCCTGGGCGGTGGAATGGGAACGAAGGAAGACAACCTCCGCATCGGTTCGGAAGCAAACCTCGACATCTCGGTGGGTGTGCGCCACATCCGCGCGCAAGTGCTGTTGCGACGGTCGCGGGTGAATGAAGTGGGGTTTGAAATTGTTAATACCGATCTGGAAAGCCGCTATCGGCTACGACGGATCCTGGTGGAAGCTCTGCAGCGCGGACCCGAAAATAAAGATATCGACTGGGACGGCAAGCGGAAAGCCTAGCTAATATCGCCTTCTAGGAACCGACTCCAACTAGAAAAGCCTCCACTCAGAGATGAGCGGGGGCTTTTGTACATCTGAACAATAAATTCCTATTTTACTTTGACGATGATGATCGCCAGGGTGTAGAGCGCCAGAGACTCGATCAGGGCTAGACCGAGAATCAAGGCAAATGTAATGCCTGGGCGGGCGGCGGGGTTACGCGCCAAGGCCTCGGCGGCGGCGGCGGTAGCTCTGCCCTGCGCAAGACCGCAGATGGCGGAGGCAATCGCCATGGAGAATCCAGCGGCGATAGCGACCCAGTTGACGGGGGCGGCTTCCCCGCCCTGCGCGAACGCAGGGACGGCGAAGCACATCAATGACAGCATCATGAACATGAAACTCAGCTTACGCATTGTGTATCTCCTGGTATGAAATTGCCGCCAGTGGGTGGTTGACGTCATCCTCGTGCAGACGCCCTCACGCTGAACGGCGGGTTCTCAACTTTCGGTGCTTCAGGTCTTAGTTCCGAGTTCCTCAATTTTCAAAGATCAGTACTAGGAGGCAGTATCACTTCCACGCACCCTTCAGTGCTCTTCTGAGACCGCTCCTTGCAAATATACGGTCGTCAATAGGACGAAAATGTATGTCTGCAAAAACGACACTCCAATATGTAGCCCTAGAAACAACACCGGCACCCCGATCGAGATCATGGAAAAGAACGCCATGGTGACTAAATCTCCAGCAAACATATTCGCCCAAAGGCGGATGGTCAGCGAAAGCACTCGAGCCAGATGGCTGACGATTTCAATAGGCAGCATCAGGATCGAAAGCGGGATACGAATAAAAAGAGACATGCTCGAATCCGCCGGACCCAGGAAATGCGCGGCGTAGTGAGCGAGCCCCTTCTTACGAATTCCCTGGAGGTGATAATAAGCAAAAGCACACACCGCGCAGCCCAGCGGGACTCGTGGATTGGCGGTGGGAGATTCGAAACTGGGAATCAGTCCGATGAGATTGCAAATCAGAATGAAGAAAGCCAGTGCCACTAGAAACGGGGTATAGCTTTCGCTGTGGTGGCCGATGATGTCGTGGCTCTGTTGCTGAATGAAACCGTGAGCGCCTTCGAAGACGTGCTGAAGCGGAGCTGGATTATCCACCGAGAGACGAGAGCGCACTATCACGAATAAAACAAGCAGAAATAAAAATACCAGAACTTGCATGGCCACGGCATTGGTAATCGGAGCTTGCGGATAATGCGGCTCAATGTGAAGGGCGCGCAGCAGGTGGGTGACCGGGCCGGCGAAGAGGTGGTTCAGAATTTCGGTAAACCAGAGTTGTTCAGGCATATAAAACGGCGCTAGCTAATTACTGAATCAAGGTCAGGTGTCACGCACCAACGTTGCAAAGGTCTCGTAGGCGGCTTCGCACGCGATGGCGGCCACGGGCAAAAACAGTCCGGTCAAGAGCCCGTAGAGACTCGCGGGGGAAACACTCAATATAGCATAGGCTCCGAGAGCCATCAAAAAGTAGCGCAACAGGAAACGTATGACGACTCCCTTGCCAGATTGCCGCTTTCCGGTTTGAGTGATGTGGTCTGCCAACTCGGTCACCACACCTTTAAGCCAATGAAAATTCAAATAGGCGACGGCGCACCCGATAAAAAACCCGACAGCCACGCGCCAGCCAAAGCGCAACCAGGCCGTTGCGCTCAGAAACATCCATAGCACGAACATAAAGCGGCGAATGCGATCGAGGGCATGGGCATAGAACGACTCCGAAGCACTGCTGGGTGTGGATTCCGGGTTTGCGGGCTCACTTTCCAACTGCATTTTCCGATTACGGAATTTCGTCACGTTCGAAGCGCGGAGCGCTGGGTGGAGATCTGAGGCCATTCGAAGTGATGCCGTATTTTTCTTTAAGGAAGTCCTTCAGCTTATCAGGCAACTCTGCTGAAAGTTCCTGCCAAGTCAGCATTTTGCAGCGCAGGCGGAGGTCCAATATTTGCACACAACGCATGACCGCGTACCATGCCTCGCGGAGATCCGGCCGTCTCGCATCTGCGATGACGCAGAAGGAGCACTGGTTTGCATACGCGGCGAGAACGTTGCGAATCAACTGGTAAGAGAAATAGAGATCTTTGCTGCGCGGCAGATTGCGGCAATTAAAAACGTCGCGGAAATCGCGATAGCCCTCAACTGCCTGGACCTGCCTACTTTGAAAATCCGACTCAGTCAGTTTCGATTCCACCAGCAAATCGCCGAGTTTCATATCCACTTCCGTGCGGTCGGCATGCCCATTGCCCAGGGGCACGCGCGCCTTAAATCCAAATTGCGGGACGGCTTGATTCTCAAGACCTAGAAGGGCGAAGAGTCGTGGCTGCTTTAACGTGCCCGGAAAACAAAAAACGTTCATCAAAAGTGCATCCGAACTGTTGCTGGAGTCCAGTTCTCGCCATCTCCGATCGCTGCGCGGCAGGGCAGTGCGGGCCTGACTGTGGGCTTTTTCTAAACGCCTACGCCAGTTTTCATTTTTGAGGATGGCCTGGTACGTTTCGGGAAGAAAATTACCATGGCGAGAACCGTCCTGCGAAGGCGAATAGCAGATTACCGGCAGGTCCCCCCGACTTTCACAAAATGGCAGGCGCAGCCGCTCGGCATAGCGTTGGTTGCGCAAGCTGAGTTCGGTGCGGAGGCTGCTCACAAAAGCCAGAGGCCGCAAATTGGTTAGTTGGGACATGCCAGAGCAGGATACAACCTTTTACACGCGTGAGTGCAATGCAATCCCGCAAGACAGAGCGCGACTATTTGTTTTCTGAAGACGTTTCAGAAGACATGGCAGTACGGATGAGTTCAATAAAGCCGGCAGCGATTCCGAGAAGTAATCCCACCAGATACAGCCAGGTGGTATGCAGCCAACGATCAAGCGCGGCGCCGAGCAGCCATCCCACCATAGTGGCGGCAGGCAGAACAAAGGCGAGTTGGCTATAACGCGCAACCTGCACCCAGAAGTTTTGTTTGCCGGGAGTGTTGTCGTCGTCGGGCATGGGGATTAGGGCGACACGTCTGCGATGGGGAAACCTAACGCATCAGCATAGCTACGGGCGAGGTCGGATTCAATCCCAGCGACCAGTTCACCAGCCCAATGAACCTCTCGGGAAAAATTCCGATATAGACGGTGGCAAAAGCGGTTAACCCAAGAGCGACTTTCATTCCCAGACTAACGGGCAATGGCTCTTTCTCAGCAGCCGGCCGCATAAGCATGGCATTTGCAATTCGCATGTAGTAGTAGAGACCGAATACCGCATAGAGAACCGCAAGCGATGCCAGGATGTAATGTCCGCTTTCGATGAGACTCAGGAAGATAAAGTACTTCCCGTAGAAGCCGGCCAGAGGAGGGATTCCGGCGAGCGACAAAAGGAAGATCAGCATCAGGATGGCTTCCGTGGGAGCGCGAAAGAAGAGTCCTGCGATGTCGTCGATCTCATCGCCGATCACTTCTCTCTGCCGCAGCGAAGTGACCACAGCAAAGGCCCCCAGGTTCATGAAGGTGTAGACCAACAGGTAGATCAAAATTCCCTTGATGCCGTCGGCCGACGCTGGCATTTGGCCGGAACCAAATGCGATCAAGCCCAATAGCATATATCCGACGTGCGCGATGGAAGAATAGGCGAGCAGGCGTTTGAGGTTAGTTTGGGTGAGGGCAGCGAGATTGGCGCCAGTCATGGTGGCGATCGAAACAAAGATCACCAGCGGAACATAGACGCTTCGCAGCGGGTAGAGTCCATATACCAGGATGCGCAGCAGCATTGCCCAGGCGGCAGCTTTCACCGCGACAGACATGAAGCCGGTTATGCTAGTGGGCGCCCCTTCGTAGGCATCAGGCAGCCACTGATGGAAAGGGATAGCAGCGATCTTGAACAGCAGTCCGGTCGCGGTGGTCAGCAAAGCGATCACAATGATCGGATCAGCGTCTCCACCTGTCATTGCCATTTGGCGACGCAGATAAACGCTGATTCCGTGCAGATTAGTGCTGCCCGAGAGGCCGTAGAAAATCGAGAGGCCGTAAGCGAATATGCCGGAGGAAAATGCGCCCAGCAGCAAGTATTTCAGCGCAGCCTCATTGGAGCGGCGATCGGTGCGGAGAAAACCGACCAGCACATAAGTCGAAATGGCCATCAGTTCCAAGCCAATGAAGATGAGAACTACGTCAAGGCCGGCAGCCATACACATCATGCCGACTACCGAGAAGAGCATGAGCGCGTAGAACTCTCCGTGATGTTCATGCTCGATTTCGAGATAGCGCACCGACATGAGGATCGCAATAGCAGTGCCACCAAGGAACAGGTAGAAAAAGTAAATAGCAAAGCGATCCACCACCATGGACTGTGCGAAGGCGGTTTGGCCGGTAAAACTGGGCCCTCGCTGCGCGTAGGCCACCTGGATGCGCCAGACTCCGGCGCTAGCGAAGAGCACCCCTACGAATGCGGTTACCGCGTTTGCCCACTTCCACTCTGGCGGCAGCATCAGGTCAATCAGCAAAATTCCGAGCGCGAAAAGAGTCAGCAGAATGATGGGCAATCCCAGCAGATAGTCCGTACCGGTGAAGTATTGGGAGATCGTGCCAGGCACTATCTATTCCTCTTGGTTGCTTCGGGCATGGCCTCAACCGCCGCAACCGGAACTTCCGGAGTCGGGGTCAACGACTTCGGCTGAGCCGCGGCATTTACTGTTCTGCCCGACAGCGGATAGTCGGGACGTACCGTTTTTACAAGGTGATTCACCGGCTGTTCGAGAATCTCGAAGAATGGTTTGGGATAAAGTCCGATCCAGAACGCCAGGATAACGAGTGGCACGAAGGTCACCAACTCACGCGGCGTGAGGTCATGCAGCTTTTCGTTTTTGGGATTGGTAACGTTGCCGAAGAAGACGCGCTGATAGAGCCAGAGCAAGTAGGCCGCGGCGAGGATTACGCCACTGACGGCGAAAGCGGTCCAAAACAATCCGCTGTGACCGCCAAGATCCCTCTCCATGAATGTGCCTTGCAGGATCGTGAACTCGCCGACGAAACCGTTAAGCAGCGGCAATCCCATCGATGAAAGGAACATGATCATCGCAATAGTGGCGTAGGCCGGCATAACATTCGAAATACCGCCATATTCTGAAATTTCACGAGTGTGGCGCCGTTCGTACAGCACGCCGACGATCAAGAACAATGCGCCGGTCGAGATGCCGTGATTGATCTGCTGGAGCACTGACCCGCTCAATCCGAGGGGATTCAGCGCAAAAATTCCCAAGGTGCAGAAACCCAGGTGACTGACCGAGGAGTAGGCGACCAGCTTCTTCATGTCTTTCTGCATCAGCGAAACCAAGGCGCCGTAGATGATGCCCACGACGGAGAGGAAGATCATCCACCAGCGCACTCTCGAGTCCATCACGACGCTGGGAAAGAACGGCAGCGAGAAGCGGACGAATCCGTACGTTCCCATCTTCAGCAGAACGCCCGCCAGGATGACGGAGCCGGCAGTGGGCGCCTCCACGTGGGCATCGGGGAGCCAGGTGTGGAAGGGGAACATGGGGACTTTAATAGCAAAGCCAAGGAAGAACGCGAGGAACAGCCAGATGGCGTAATGGAATGCGATTTTAGGAGCGGTCTCATAGAGAGCCGTGACAGAGAAGGTGTAAACCCCAGTCACGGTTTGGTGGTGGAAATACAGGAACAGGATGCCCAGCAGCATCAGCACCGAGCCGAACAGCGTGTACAAGAAAAACTTTATTGCGGCATAAAGCTTGCGCGGACCACCCCAGATGCCGATGAGCAGGTACATGGGGACTAACATGGCTTCCCAGAAAACAAAAAAGAGAAAGAAATCGAGCGCCATGAAGACGCCGAGCATGCCCGTCTGGAGCACCAGGAACCATATGTAGTATTCCTTGACCCGGTTTTCGATTGCGGTCCACGAAGAGAGGATCGAGATCCATCCCAGCAACGTGGTGAGCATGATCAAGAGAAACGAAATGCCGTCGATGCCGAGCACGTAACCGGCGCCGATGGAGGGAATCCAGTTATTGGTGCTGCCCTCCATGAACTTAAAGCCAGGCTCGAAGCGCTGCGCCCAGAACCACGGAACCAGCGGCAGCGAGACGAGGAAACCAGCGAGCGCGAATATGTTGGCGATCCACCGAACGGCGTCCTTCTTCTCGCTCGGAACAAACAGGAGAAGGAGGGCGCCGACCAGCGGTGTGAAAAGAACAATCGATAGTATGTGCGTCTGCATAAGAGCAGTTCTCGGTTCTCAGTTAGCGTGCGGACCGCCTCAAATATTGTTCTATCGCCACGCGTAATAAGCCACAAATCCTATCAGGCCGGCTACCATCACCAGCGCATACCACTGCACCAATCCCCATTGCAGCAGCCGCGCCGGGTACGACAGCATGCGAGCCAGGGTGGCGGGGCCATTTACTAAGAGTTCATCGATAATCCAAGTGTCCCACCATTTCGACAGTGTTCCGCTGAAGCGTGTGATCCAGCCCGCGCCGTTTACCGTGCCATCGATGATGTGAACATCATTCCAGGCGGAGGCATCGCCCAGGCCCAAGACGCCCAGACGAACATCTCCCACTTTGCGACGACCGGTGAACACATAGTCGTAGCCTTCGTCCACGAAATATTTGTTGTAGAGCAGGTTTTGCAGTGGAGGGACGGTAGTTGCGATGGGCTCCGCATAACCCTTATCAGCCTGGTAATAGGCTTTCCACGCCATTCCGCCGCCAATGACGGCAGCAGCAACCGAAAGAAACATCAGTAAATATTCGGTATTGCTGGTGTGTTCTTCCTCTTTCACGCCGGCCGCCAACTGTCCGGTCTTCCCTTCTGCCTGAAGCACCACGGCCTCTCTGGCAAAGACCGGCTCCAGAAACTTGGCGAAGTGATCAGATCCCTTGAGGCTGCGCGGCCAGCCCAGCCAGCCGGCAAAAATTGCGCAGATGGCCAAAATTACCAGGGGCACGGTCATGGACCTAGGCGACTCGTGGATGTGATGTTCCACCTCATGGCTCATGCGGGGCCGCCCATGAAACGCCAGGAACATCAGGCGGAACATGTAAAACGCGGTCATCAGCGCGGTGACGTAGCCGATGATCCACAAAAGGCGATAGGCGCCGCCTTCGGAGGTCCAGGTCTGCCAGAGAATTTCGTCTTTGGAGAAGAATCCCGCGAAGGGCGGAATGCCGGCTATCGCGAGGGTCGCGATGATCATTGTCCAGTAAGTAACAGGGATGCGACGGCGCAGGTCGCCCATGTTACGCATGTCCTGCTCACCGCTCATGGCGTGAATCACTGACCCGGCACCGAGGAATAGTAATGCCTTGAAGAAAGCATGGGTGAAGACGTGGAATACGCCAGCCGCAAAAGCTCCGATGCCGAGCGCGAGGAACATGTATCCCAATTGAGAGACAGTGGAATAGGCGAGCACGCGCTTGATATCGTTCTGCACCAGGGCGATGGATGCCGCGAAGATTGCAGTGAGCGCGCCAATGATTGCGACGGTTTTCATTGCCGTAGGCGCGAGCACGAAGATCGCGTTAGAGCGCGCGACCATGTAGACGCCTGCGGTGACCATGGTGGCGGCATGGATCAGCGCCGAGACGGGCGTAGGGCCTTCCATAGCGTCGGGCAGCCAGATATAGAGGGGGATTTGCGCCGACTTGCCGGTCGCACCCACGAAAAGCAGGAAAGCGGCGAGCGTAATGACGGGGTCGCCGAGGGCGAAATGTCCGTTGCGCGCCAAATGGTTGATGTCTGTAAAGCGGAATGATCCGAAGCACCAGGCTATGGTGAACATGCCGAGCAGAAACCCGGCGTCCCCAATACGGTTGACGATGAATGCTTTATTGGCGGCGTCAGTGGCCGATTTACGGTGGAAGTAGAATCCGATCAGCAAATAAGAGCACAGACCTACACCCTCCCAGCCGACAAAGAGTTGAGCGTAGTTGTTCCCCAGAATCAGGACCAGCATGGAGAACATAAACAGATTGAGATAGCCGAAGAAGCGGTAGTAGCCGCCTTCGTGCGCCATGTATCCGGTGGAATAAATATGGATCAGCATGCCCACGCCGGTCACGAACAGCAGCCAGATGCTCGACAAAGGATCGAGCAGGAAGCCTACTTCAGCCTTGAATTCCGCGGGCGCACCGCTTTGGGTTACATAATTGAGATTTCCGGTGTCGCTGCCAAGCCAGGTATAGAGGATTGTTTCGAACGGCTTTCCGGGAACGTCGTGGGCATAGTCGGCATATTGCCAGACCGTACCGACCGACATAAGAAACGCCAAAACGATCACACCCACGCAAACGACGTTCACGGTCGCCTTCTGCATCTTGCGGCCGAAGAAGAACATCATGGCTGCGCCGAAGGCAGGGAGCAGAGGAATGATCCAGATGTGATCGAGGAAGAACATTTTTTAGACAGTAATCGTTTCGTTGCGCCTTGTTAACTTTCGGTGCCTGGCAATCAGCACTCGAGCATTTACACACGCCACTCTAAATGCGTGACAAACTCACGGTTACTGACTGCTGAGTGCTGATTGCTCTCTACCATTTCAACAAATCTACTTCATCCACGTTGACGGTCTCTTTATTACGGAAGAAGGCGATCAGGATGCCTAATCCGACGGCGGCTTCGGCAGCGGCGTCGGTAATGACGAAAATTGCGAACACCTGGCCGTGCAGTCCCCACAACCGCGAGAACGCCACCAAATTCAAGTTCACGGCGTTCAGGATCAGTTCGATCGACATCAGGACGATGACCACGTTGCGGCGGGTCAGCACGCCGACTACGCCGAGAACAAACAACCCAGCGGCAACTATGAGGTAATGCAACGTTGTGATCGGGACCATGTATTCAATAAACCTGCTTCAGATCCTTTTTTTCGCCATTACTACCGCACCAATGATTGCAACCAACAAAAGCAGTGACGCAATCTCGAAGGCAAGCATGTAATTGCCATAGAGATACACCGCGATTTCTTGTGTGTTGGACTGTTCCGGAAGCTGTGCCATGGGCATGCCGGTAAGGTCGTGGAGCGCTTTGCTCCTCACAAAGACTCGCACGAATAATGCACCCAAGGCGACGGCCCCGACGAGTCCACCGATCCATTGTTTGTTGAACTGATCCTCTCTTTGCGATTTCTCAATGCTTACCAGCATGATGACGAAAAGGAACAGCACCATAATGCCGCCGGCATACAGAATGATTTGCACGCCAGCTACGAAGGGCGCGTAAAGCATGAGATAGAGGCCGGCGAGCGCGAGCAACGTCAGGATCAACGCCAGCGCCGAATGCACTGCATTCTTGCGAGTAATGACGAGGATGCCGCCGAGCAAAGCGAGACCGGAGAGCAGGTAAAAGAAAAATGGGGTGGCAACGGGAGTCATGTTAGAGGAGCACCCCCACAATCGCCGTAAGAATGAGCACGCCAAGACCTACGGGCAGCAGGACTTTCCATCCGACTCTCATAAGCTGGTCGAAACGATAGCGCGGGAACGTGCCACGATACCAGATGTACAGATACATGAAGCCTGCGACTTTGAGCGAGAACCAGTAGATATCCTGGATGCGGTCACGCACCGGCGGCAGTAACAGCAGGATTCCGATCAACGCGAGCACAGCAGCGAATCCGGCCAAGCCGAGAGTCTGCACGCGGAAATAGGGGTGCTTGGGCATCCTGAGCGTACCCACAAGTGCGATCAACGCCAGCAGAAGGAAAGTCGCGGCCGGGAACAGTGAGAACACTAAGTCCCAGGTCTCCCCTGTCAACCAGGTGGGAAACGGTCGCAGCCAGCCGCCGAGCCACAGCGTCACCGCGATCGAGGAGACTGCGATCATGGCGGAATATTCAGCGAGGAAGAAGAGTGACCAGCGAAATCCGCTGTACTCGGTGTGAAAGCCGGCGGTCAGTTCAGACTCTGCTTCGGGGAGATCGAAGGGTGCGCGGTTGGTTTCGGCAATCATGGCTACGGCGAATATGAAGAACGCGATCAGGCCCAAAGGGAAGAATTTGAAAATGAACCAGGCATGTTGGTCTTGTTGAGCCTTAACAATGTCAATCATGCTCAGCGTGCCATCACCGACTGCGCCGTGCGCCACACCATAGAGCCCAATTCCGTGCAGACTGGTCATTAACACGGCCGCGACGACCGCCAGCCCCATGGCGATTTCATAAGAAACCATTTGGGCGCTGGAGCGCAGCGCGCCGATCAATGGATAGTGTGAATTCGATGCCCATCCCGCCATGACGACACCCAGCACGCTGAGCGACGAAACTCCCAGCATGAAAAGGACACCGATGTTCATGTCGGTCACGGCATGGGTGGGGCCGAAAGGCACGACAATAAAAGTTGTGAAAGCGGTGATGACGATTAGTACCGGGGCGATCCAGAACACGGATTTGTCGGCCTCGGCCGGCATGATGTCTTCCTTGATCAGCAGCTTGATTGCATCAGCAATCGGCTGTAGAAGTCCATGGGGCCCGACTCTCATCGGACCGAGGCGAACTTGCATGTGGGCAAGAATCTTTCGCTCCAGCCAATTCATAGCGATGACGGCAACGGAAAGTCCCAGAAAAATAAGGATGATGTAGATGAATGCCCACAGCAGATTGCCCGCCTGGCCCGGAGTGGTGTTCGATCTTAGATAGGAGGTGACGTAGTCGAGCATCAGCGGTCCACCTCGCCGAGAACGATGTCGAGCGTGCCGATCACGGCGACCACGTCGGCAACGAGTTGGCCGCGCACCATCATGTCGAGGGCCTGAAGATTTACAAATGACGGCGGACGCACCCGCAGCCGATAGGGCTGAGTGGAGCCATCGCTTACGATGAAGTATCCCAGTTCGCCTTTGGGCGCTTCGATGGAGTGATAGATTTCTCCTACCGGTGGCTTTATGACCTTGGGGACTTTGGCCATGATGGGGCCTTCAGGAATTTTGCCGACGGCCTGGCGGATGATGTGCAGGGACTGCCGCATTTCGGCCATGCGCACCAGGTACCGGTCGTAGGTATCGCCGTTCTGGCCAATGGGAATTTCGAAATCGAAATCAGAGTAGGCGGCATAGGGTTGCGCCTTACGGACATCCCAGCGCACACCGCTGGCCCGCAGCACCGGGCCGGTGACACCCAACGCAATGCACTCCTTGCCGGATATCTTGCCGACATTTTTGGTTCGCTCCACCCAGATGCGGTTGGTGGTGAGCAGTTCTTCGTATTCATCTATCTTCGGAGTTACGAAATCAAGGAAGTTAGTAACATCTTTCTCGAAACCGTCGTAAGTTTCGTAGAGGCAGCCGCCGATGCGGAACGCGTGCGTGGTCAGACGAGCGCCGCAATACTTCTCGAAGATTTTGAGAATCTCTTCCCGGTCGCGGAAAGTGTAGAAGAGCGGAGTGATGGCACCGATATCGAGGGCGTGGGTTCCCAGCCAAAGCATGTGGCTGGCCAGCCGGTTTAATTCCGTAAGGATGACGCGAATATAGTTGGCGCGGGGCGGCGCTTGTACATTAAGGAGCTTTTCCACCGCTTCGCAATATCCCAAACCGTTGGAGACCGCGGCGACGTAGTCCATGCGGTCCACGTACGGGTTGAACATGGCATAGGTGCGATTCTCGGCAATTTTCTCTACACCACGATGAAGATAGCCGATGACGCACTCGGTGCCGAGAACTTTCTCACCATCGAGCTTGAGAATGACGCGCAGCACACCGTGAGTGGCGGGATGCTGCGGACCCATATTAATGACGAGTTCATTAGAATCGAGAAAAGTCTCGTTGCGATCCCCGAGTTCAAGGTGCGAAATATTCGTGCTCGGATCGCTCATTGGCCGCTTTCAATCCCCAGGTTGGCCTGCACCCATTCATTGTCCTGCTGAATAATTCCGTAGTCTTTGCGCAAGGGATGGCCCTTCCAGCCTTCCGGCAGGAGAATTCGCTTGAGATCGGGATGTCCCTCAAAGGCAATGCCGAACATGTCGTAGACTTCGCGTTCCAGCCAATTTGTAGTGGGCCAGATGGGGACCGAACTGGGAAGCGCCTCACCATCCGAGATGAGTGTCTTTACTAGAATGCGCTCATTGCGAGCGAAAGAGTACAGAATCCAGATCACATCAAAAGGCTTTTCGCGAGTGAGATAGTGGACGGCAGTGATGTCCACACAGTAGTCAAATTGTTCCTGATCGCGAAGGACCTGGAGAATTTCGGGAATGAGCGATCGATCCACCACCATGTAGTTCTGGCCGAGGTAGGTGCTGGCTTCGCTGATGCCGGAGCCGAACTGGCGCTTCAGGGTCGCGACCATAGGTGAGTCCCATGGAATCGTAGCCGGGCCAGTGGGTTTAGCCGGCGCCGCGGGAGCATGATCCCCCGCCGTTTTTGCAGGCGTGCCGGCTGGAGTCGCCGGCTTGGCCGCAGATGCACTCGCGGCCCCCTCGGGTGGCGGCGATGGCTGGACGGAGCCAGCAGGCTTCCCTGTCGTCGGCTTGTTGTCGCCGTCTGAAGGCGTCGGCGGAGTGGGCTTGTTTTCGTCGGGCATAGCTAGGAAGCGGCGCGGCAAATATCTCGGAAGAACGTTAACTTCTAACAGCTTGGCAGTGCGGTGTCAACGGTAGCACGCAGGAGTGTTACGGGGTGCGGGTTGATTGGAAATGTTCGATCAAGTCCCTGATCCGTTCTGCATCACGTTTGCGATGTCCGTGGCTGAGAATCGGATTACTGCCGCCTGAGGAGTCTATCCGGATCTCTGACCAGAACACTCCAGTTGAGATTTGGACGGAAGCTACCTTTCCGATGGCAATGCTTTCCTGACTGCTACCAAACAGGTGGGACTTAACCCGCAAGACATGTTCCGGGCTGACTACGATGCGAGTGGGAAAGAGAAAATTGCCTCGAGTCCAGCGGCTAGCGGCGAAAGTTTCGGTTTGCGGAAGCGGATCAACCATGGCCAATCAGGTTTACACCCACTCCAAGGCGCCCTTTTTCCAAATCCAGATGTAACCGACTACCAGGATTGCGAGAAAGATCAACATTTCAACCAGGCCAAACAGCCCGAAGGCTTTGAACTTGACCGCCCACGGAAAAAGGAAAATGGTTTCCACGTCAAAGACCACAAACAGGATGGCCACGATATAAAAGCGGACGGTATAGCGGCCGCGGGCACTGTCCACGGGATCGATGCCGCATTCATAAGGCATCAGCTTTGCTTTGTGAGGATTGTCTGGGCGCACGAGTTTGGCGGCAAGCAAGGTTACCGGAATCAGAATCGCAATGAACGCGATGAAGATGAAGATGGGAACGTAATTCTGGGGCATTCAGACCTCGGCTCCTTGCCGCCACGAAATCGGTCGCGGTAATAGTAACGCCGACTGGGACAAGCTTCAAGGAGGATGAAATCAGCGGCAGCCGGAAGTTAGTCCGCAGGAGGAACCTTGCTAATTGGAGCCCTCGGTGACAGGGTCGTGAACGGGCCTGGTGTAATCTTCCGCGGTAGTCACATAACAAGGCAAAGGGGCTCGATGCCGCTGAAGGTTCAGCGCCGGAGCATCGGTCGAATACTTCAGGCTTGGTTGCGCCTGGCGCCAGTCTCCCACTTCACCCGAATTCATTTGCGAAAGCGTCTCGTCACAAGTTGGATCCCGGACGGCACGAAACTCATGTACTGTCGAGTAGTCAAGGCCATTCTCTGAAAGGCGCGGCTGATATGGAAGGAACCCATATACCAGCTTCACCAGGCTTGACTCGTTATGGCTCAACTGTTTTTCGGCAATGAACACCTCTTCACTCGAAAAAAAAGAAGAACGCGGATGAGACCAAGCTAGAGCAATCAGACGCACACGCATCTCTTCTCTTTTGGGTGACTGCCAGCGGAGCTCTCCTTCAGCACTCACAGGGCGGTAAAGCGTGCTCATGACAGCGAGCAACATAAGAGACATAGCGCCCGAAAGCCAAGTTCTGACTAATTTCATGTGTCCCCACCCGGGTTCTTATTGGTCTTTGGATACGACTAGGGCGCGTACGACTTTTTTGAACGGTGCTGACTCTTTGTTTTTGATGCAATCATACCGCTGCCAGGTTTTTTGCAATTTTTCAATTGAGCCCCAAGTTATATGCGTAGGTATCGACAAGGCGGCTAAAAACGCAAGCATTGCGTGTTGGTTATAATCGTTCGTCGTCCTTCCAGCCGTGTGGATATCGCTCTGTCTTTGGGCGCGTAATTCACCGAAATAAAAGGAAATTCTTGGCCCTCGACGAAAAGATCTACGAACTGCGCCGCGACAAGCTCAAACAGATCGAAGCGCTTGGACAGCAGTCGTATCCCCGCCAATACCACTTCACGCACACGATTCCGCAGATTCTGACCGAATATTCCGAGAAAACCGCCGAGCAACTGGAAAATCCGCGGGTAAACGTGCGTGTCGCTGGACGGATTATGGCAATCCGGCTGATGGGTAAAGCCGGGTTCGCCCATCTGCAACAAGCCGGTCAGAAGCTGCAAATCTATGTGAAGAAAGATGCCGTGGGGGACAAGGGATTTGAGCTTTACAAACTGCTTGATCTTGGCGATCACATCGGTGTGAGTGGCTACCTGTTTCGTACGCGTACCGGTGAGTTGAGCGTCCACGTCGAGGAAATCACATTTCTGGCCAAAGATCTGCTTCCACTTCCTGAAAAATGGCATGGCCTTACAGACGTCGAATTACGCTATCGCCAGCGTTACGTGGATCTGGTGATGAATCCGGAGGTGCGTGAGGTTTTCCTCAAGCGCAGCAAGCTGATTCAGTCTTTGCGGCGTTACCTGGATGAACATGATTTTATCGAAGTGGAAACGCCGATGATGCAGCCCATTGCCGGCGGAGCTGTGGCGCGGCCCTTCAAGACCCACCATAACACCTTGGACATGGATTTATTTTTGAGGATTGCGCCGGAGCTTTATCTGAAACGCCTGACCGTGGGCGGGCTCGATCGAGTCTACGAAATCAACCGCAACTTCCGCAATGAAGGCCTCGGGTGGCGTTGGAATCCAGAGTTTACCATGCTGGAGTTTTACCAGGCTTATACGGATTTCCGCGGCGTAATGGATCTAACGCAGAACATGATCGAGCAGGCCGCGAAGGATGTAACTGGCGCCACTAAGACCAAATGGGGCGAGCACGAGATCGATTGGAGCAGCTCGAATTGGCAGCGCATGACCATGCGGGAGGCCATCATCCGCTTCTGGCCGGAAGCTGCGGGCGCAAAACCGGAAATGTCAGACTTCGGCTCGCAGGATTCAGTGAAAGCGCTGGTCGCACGATTCAATGCCGCCCACACTCACATGGCATACGATCCCAACGAGCCCGCTGGAAAAACCATCGCGGCCCTGTTTGAGGCGGTAGCCGAAGAGCACTTGGTGCAGCCGACGATTATTTACGAGTTCCCGGTTGCGGTGTCGCCGCTGTCCAAGAACAAAGCGGACGAACCAGACTGGGTAGAGCGCTTCGAAATCTTCGCCGGAAAAATGGAAATTGCTAACGGGTTCAGCGAGCTCAATGATCCTGATGAGCAGCGTCGCCGCTTTGAACAGCAATTGAAAGCGCGCGAGCACGGCGATGAAGAGGCGCACCAGATGGACGAGGACTATATTCGAGCATTGTCTTATGGCATGCCGCCGACGGGGGGCGTTGGGGTAGGCGTCGACCGGCTGGCCATGCTGCTTACCGACTCACATACCATCCGCGACGTAATCCTGTTTCCGCTGTTGAGGCCGGAACGAAACTCAGCCGCAGAGGACAGGGAGAACAACGAGGACCGAATGAAAGCTCAGACTCCAGAAGATGGTAAAAGAAACTAATTGCCTGAGCGCTTTATTTCGCAGGGGACGGTTGTCCCAGAGAAAACTTTTGACCGCAAATTTCGGATAGACCCCATGCCTTATCTCCAATTAGCCTAGTGGGCATGGGATTTGAGTTTGATTCCGCAACTCGCCGCAAACTGGGCTACCGGCTGATTGATCAGGTTGACGGGTACTTCTCTTCCCTGCCGGAGCGCGCGGTGCAACTGCCTGCCGAGCAGCGTACTTATGGTCCGCTAAATAATCCTCTACCTGAGATTGGCGAAGACGCGGGCAAAGTCTTAGACGACATCTGTGGCGAGATGGTGGATAAAGGTTTCCACGTGCCTAGCGCTACTTATTTTGGGTTAATGAATCCCACTCCCACTTACATAGGGTTTCTGGCTGAGGCGCTGGTAGCGGCGCTTAACCCGCAATTGGCAACTCTGGCACGATCGCAACTGGCATCAAAAATTGAACTCGAAACCGTCCGCTGGATCGGTGAACGGGTGGGCTGGTCAGGCGCGTTCAACGGAACGTTTACCAGCGGTGGGAACGAGGCGAATTTCAGTGGATTGGCGCTTGCCCTGACAGCCAAATTCCCGGCCGCAATCGAAGACGGTGTGGCTTCGATCGGAGGACAACCGATCTTGTATGCGTCTGCCGAAGCACATCACTCGCTGGACAAATCCGCTGGTCTGCTCGGCATTGGCAGGAAGGCACTGCGGCGCATCGCGGTAAACGCCCAACTCCAACTCGATCCAGAGAAGCTGGACCAGAATATCCAGCAGGACCGAGCTGCCGGGAGGAAGCCATTCTGTGCAGTAGCCACCGCAGGAACAACCAACTCCGGGATCGTCGATGATCTTATTGCAATCTCTGATGTATGCCGTCACCACGATCTGTGGCTTCACGTGGATGGCGCTTATGGAGCGTCAGCCATCTTCTCTGATCGACATCGCGACCTGGTGCGCGGCATCGAACGCGCTGACTCGCTCACCATCGACCCGCACAAATGGCTGGCCATGCCGTTTTCTGCCGGTCTAATACTCACTTGCCATCCAGACATTCTGGAGCGCGCATTTTCAGTGGCCGGTGCCTATATGCCGAAGGCGGCTGGCGCGACTTTGCCGGATAACGCTCGGATCAGCACACAATGGACCCGGCGCATGAATTCATTGAAGCTATGGCTCACGCTGCGCGTGCATGGACGCAAAGCCTATGAGGAGTTGATTGATCGTCAACTCGGCCTTGCCCGCAGTTTCGCTGGCTGGATAGAAAGTTCCGAGAAGTTTGAACTGGCTGCGCCACAAGTCTTGCCGATCGTCACTTTCCGCGTGAAAACATCGGGCATGAGTGCGCAGCAGCTTGCAACCGTTCACGTTGCTATCGTGGAGGAGGTTACCCGCGACGGACAGCGCTGGATTTCAGAAACCGTTGCCAACAATCAGAGCGTCATTCGGATGATGGTGATCAGCTACCTAACCGGTGAGCGTCACCTTATTGCTTCTTCGTCTTCTTTCTACTGGTGCGCGATGTCTCGTAGTCTGGTCTATCGGGTCCGAAGTTTGTGCCCAGATAATCAATCAATGCGTCGTGATCATTTGCATCGACGACCGCGCCCCAGCGAATCATCTTGTCGACTTCTTTTGCCCAACTTTGTTTATTGAGCCGCTGCTGCATAATGATGCGGCTCTCGTGACACTCAGTACAGGCGGTGATCGCTTTGGCTTGCATCGGACCGGGCGGGAGGTCGGGCGAAGAGGGGGATTCTCCCGAGAACAGCGGAGAGGCACTGAAGGCTACTAGCGCGACGGAGAGGACAACAACGCTGAAGCCACTAAGAGACATGGACCTTCACCTGATCGATTGCGTTATACAGATAGCCGCTGGGATTCCACGCCGCGGTCGCCGGCTGGGTGCGTCCCTGGCTGTCAGTCGCACGCGCCATGATTACATAATCTCCCGCTTTCGGCGCCTTCCACTGATGACTCCACAGCCGCCATGCAAAGCGCGATTGCTCGCTGCCCAATTGCGCCGGTTGCCAAGTGGCCCCGGAGTCGGTGGAAACCTCCACACGAACAATGTTCGCCTCACCTGCCCAGGCTGCCCCTTGAATGTGTAAGGCATGGGATTTCAAAGTCGTGGCATCGCTTGGAGTCGCGATTACGGATTTCACGTTGAGAGCGGTCATGGAATGAGTGTCTTCGGCCTTCACCGCTTCACCCGGCTCTATGGGGTGATTGGGCAGGCGATAGCCGGGATTCATGAAATTGCCTTCGAATTCTTTACCGAGAACTTTAATTTCGGTTAACCACTTGCACGAGGCTGCGCCAATCCATCCCGGTACCAAAGCTCGCGCGGGAAATCCATGATCCTTGGTTAGAGCTGCCTCATTCATCCGGGTGGCGATCAGAGTGTCTTCGTCCATTGCTTTTTCGATCGGAATGCTGCGGATGAACGGAGGAACTTTCCCTGGTACTTCGTCTAATCCACGGAACATCACATGCTTCCCGGTTTCCTTTACACCTGCCCGCATCAGAACATCGCGCAGACGCGGGCCCGCGAAACGAGCGGTGCCAACCGCCCCTCGCTGCCATTGAACACCAGGAACGTGCGGCTTCTGGAAAGCGCGGCCATTCCCTGCGCACTCCAGCGTATTGGTAACATTATGGCTTTCAAATTTACGCAGCTCAGCAAGACTCAGTGCGAAAGGCCGTTCGACTTCGCCGCGGATACGCAAACGCCACTCCATCGGATCCAATGTACTGGGTTCGTGCATGTGGTTGCGGACGAAGAAATGGGACACCGGTGTAAGCCAGGAGTTGAAGTACTCCGTCGGCATTTCGAGATCGAGGAAACGGAACGAACGCAGGATCATTCCGTCCTTCCCTGGAACTGAGACAGCTTCGGTTGATGACCAGGCAAGGAGTGGACGGACAGCATTGGTCGCGACCATCGCTGCGGAGATTCGCGCCAGAAAATCGTGTCTGGAAATCATGATGTATTCAAATGAACAAAACGTATACGAGGCCGAACCTCGCATGACTCCGCCGGCCGTCCCGGTTTCTTGTTGGGAGGGCCAGCGGTTGTGGTTGCGTCTTGCTAATCGCGAACGAGCTCTAAAACGAGTAATTCAAATCAAATTGCAGACGGTTGAGCCACGGTTCCACCTGACCGGCTTTGAGTCCTTGAACTAGAACGGCATTCTCAAGGTTAGTGTTGAGCGTCCGTCCGTGCCACCAGGTAAAGTTGGCAACGGTATTTTGGCGCAATTTATACAAGGCGTAAAAACGATACTGCAGGATGTTGGTCGGCGCACGTTGATCACTCTCTGCAAAGGAAGCCAGCGCTGAATCCTGCTCCTGCCTCAGGTAAGCATACCCGACCTGGAAATCATTTTTGTTCTTTACCTGACCCACACTAATATCAGCCAGGTAGACATGGGACTGTTTGCCGAGATTGGTGGCCAGGTTACCAGTGAAGTCAATGGGATGTTCCTTGGCGGCCAAGTTGTCTTCATATTCAAGCAACACATTTAACGGCAGGCGGCTTGAACCGGTCTTAATCTGGTTATTGAGGATGAAATCGGCGTAAAGGAACTGAGACAGGAAGTGAGGAACGCCTTTTGCGTCAGTGAATGTGCCATTGGTCATACCGTTGGGAGAAAAGGCGCAGGGTGGGAAGCTGGGTAGTTTGCCAGAGTTGGATCCAGCCGCGCACCCGGGACCCTCTCCCGGAACTGGGAGGGCTGCGATCGGGGCTGTGGTGCTGCTGCTGCCAGTCGTCGGGGACTGTACGGCGAATGCTGAGGCCTGAAGAATGGCGTCTGGGTCGCGCCAATTCAAGACCAGGAACGAAGGGGTTGCTGTCCACCGGCCCATTTCCAGCCTGCTAGATACTTGTCCCCCCGCGGCAAACGAATCATGCCCTCTGGTAACTTCGTTAAAGAAATATTCGATGCCTTGGAAGGTGACGTTCTTCACTACCGGAATGTTCATGTCGAACGAAAGTTTCTCGTTGAAGCCTTCCGGATTAATGTCAGGGTCTCCGGTAACCTGAGTGCGCTGCCATAGATAGGCGAACTTTCCACCCGTCAACGAAAGCCATTTGTGGGCTATTGGGTTGTAT